>JAHCMJ010000310.1 GCA_019192485.1 Cyclobacteriaceae bacterium HetDA_MAG_MS6
ATGGGAGTAAGTGACTTTAGCTCACCAAACTGGCAATTGAATTGGTGGGTATAATCTTTTTCCCGATCGTCCCATCCTCGACTGACCCACCGAAAGTTCCATTCGTAATCGCGATGCTCATAGTGCTCATCCAGATAATCCATTTCGTCACTGGAGAGATACTTCAGGTTTTTGTTCTCGCGTTTGGCAGCATTGAACATATCACTCCAAAATACTTCCTCTTTTCCCCATCTTAGGGGTCCCTCGTAGGTAGTACCTTCTACTGTCGTCACTCTACCGTAGATGAATGCTTCTTCTTGGGCAGCAACCAGGTTTGGCATGAGTAATAACTCAGCGATAATGATTAGGGAAATAGTGTTGATTTTCATTTTGAGTATTGACCTTTGAGTTTTGACTATGCTAAATTGATAGCTCAGGTCCATCTATAAAATGAAATGCCGACGAGTCGGAACGCTTTCCTGCCGAATCGGGATATTAAAATGACTAGCTGTAACCAAGTTTTAAGTGAGACGGCGTACATGATTGGTAACCGGAAGGGATGTTTCAAAGCCAATGTCTAGTCAGTGTTCTAAATCCATTTGACTGCTGAAAACATCATTACCTCTTGTAAGTTATTTTGATTATTTAAAGAATCTCAAATGCAAAGAGTAGCTGGGAGAAGCCGTGCGATACTTATATGATTGCAACAAGCGCTAGTTATGGCTTAGGGCACATCCTTCAATGGAGTTTCAAGAATAGTGATGAATAGATGCCGGCCCCATTATGAAAAAATCTTTAGAAAAAATCACGCCTTACCAACTTTTACCGGTTGTCGGCAGTTAAGTTAATATGGAGAAAACAGCATCTAAAACCAAGACCAAAACTTTGGATAAGTCCAAGATCCAAAAAGCCTACATGGAACATCTATTGATCCATGGAAAGGAACCTTCATCCATTTTTGCTTTTACAAAAGAGCAAAAAATAAAAGAGGAAGACTTTTACGCGCTGTACAACTCATTTGATGGGCTTGAACAAGATGTTTGGGATACCTGGGCAAAGGCAACTGTGGAAACACTTGAGAATGATGAGGCATATGTGAATTACAGTGTCCGTGAGAAACTTTTGGCATTCTATTTTACCTGGCTAGAAGGATTAAAGTCTCACAGGAGTTATGTGTTGTTGAAATTTCGAGATCTACAGGATAAAGACCTAAAGCCGGCCTTTCTAGGCAAACTTCACGGTACTTTTAGTTCCTTCATAGATGAACTGCTACTCGAAGGGAAAGACACTGCTGAAGTAGCTGAAAGACCTTTTTCAGGCCAGTATAAAAAAGCTTTTTGGCTTCATTTTCTCTTTATCACTCGTTTTTGGATCAAAGATGAGAGTTCATTGTTTGAACAAACGGATGCAGCTGTCGAAAAGTCTGTGCATTTCGCTTTTGATATGATAGGTAAAGGTCCTCTTGATTCATTCCTAGAATTGGCCAAATTTCTATATCAAAACAAGAAACCTTTTTAAATGAAAGAGCAACGTAAGATTCCGACTGGAAAAGTATCCAGGGCGGCACGGTTTGTTAAAACAGGAGCAAAAGTAGGAGGCAACTACTTGAAACACTACGGTAGAAAGCTAATAGACAAAGATGCCACTCGCGAGCAGCTCGATAGCGAAAATGCCGAGGATATTTATAATTCATTGAGTGAGCTGAAGGGTAGTGCCTTGAAAGTAGCCCAGATGCTTGCCATGGATAAAAATCTCCTGCCAACTGCCTATCAAGACAAATTCGCCATGGGACAGTATAGCGCACCTCCGTTGTCATATCCTTTGGTGGTTAAAACTTTTCAGCAGTATTTTCATCAGCCACCTACAACATTGTTTGATTCATTTACCAAAAATGCTGTCAATGCCGCTTCCATAGGACAAGTACATAAGGCCACCAGTGATGGCAGAACTTTGGCAGTCAAAGTGCAGTATCCGGGAGTCCGAGAGAGCGTCAAATCAGACCTTAAGCTAGTCAAACCGTTTGCTTTGCGACTCTTTAACCTGAACGAGAGAGAACTGGATCAGTACATGGAAGAAGTAGAAAGCAAACTACTCGAGGAGACAGATTATCAGCTTGAAGTGAAGCGATCTATGGTGATATCTGAGGCCTGCAAGCATATCCCAAATCTTGATTTCCCCACCTATTATGAGGATAGTTCGTCACCCAGGATCATTACGATGGATTGGCTTGAGGGTGAGCATATCAAGGAATTTCTAAGTCATGAAAGAACACAAGAGATAAGAGACAAGATCGGCCAGGCGATGTGGGACTTTTATCACCATCAGATCCATCACCTGAAAACAGTACATGCCGATCCGCATCCTGGTAACTTTATGATGCGACCTGATGGTACTCTGGGAGTTATCGATTTTGGTTGTGTCAAAGAGATTCCTGAAGACTTCTACCAAGCCTATTTCAAGTTGATGAGTAAGGATCTGGTGACCAATGATGAGGAACTGCTACCTGTCTTGTATGGTCTGAATTTTATCTATGAGGATGATTCCGAGGCGGAAAAGGAAGTTTTCGTGACTGTGTTCAAGGAAATGACCTCTCTACTCGGCAGGCCATTTCATGTTGATGAATTCGATTTTGCAGATGATGCGTATTTCAATCAGATATATGCACTCAGCGATCGACTGTCCAAGATGAAAGAGCTTAGAAACTCACGGCACCCACGCGGGTCACGTCATGGATTGTATATCAATAGGACCTATTTTGGATTGTATACGTTGCTTAATCAACTTAAGGCTAATGTAAAAACCACAAAACCGGACTGGTTAGGGGGTGCTTAGAAAATGCATGCGTTTTGCCTACACTTGGTAAAAATGTGCACTGAAATAGCAACGCTGCAAGTACAAAATCTACCAACTGATATTTACGATGTCACTTGAGTATCATATCACAGATTATGATGCTTCTTACTTGAATCTCTGCCTGAGTCACACTTACTAATTGCTTACAGCTGCCGAGAAACTAGCTCAGTTAGCAAGAGAAAAATAGATTCTGTTTGATCCATTGCATTTTCTTAATCCAGTTTCAATCCGAAGGTGTTTTGTAGCTGTCATAACAAAAAAACATATTAACATTTTTTCATATGTTTTTGATTACTATCTTTGCTGTATAATCATAGGACTCATGAAAATAGAACAGATATATACAGGGTGCTTAGCACAAGGAGCTTACTACATATCGGATGGAGGGGAAGCGGTCATTATTGATCCACTACGCGAAACGCAACCTTATATGGAGAAAGCGGAAAAAGCCGGAGATAAGATCAAATACATTTTTGAAACACATTTTCATGCCGATTTTGTTTCCGGTCATGTAGACCTGGCGGCGAAGACCGGTGCTACGATAGTCTATGGCCCCGGAGCAAAAACGGAGTATGACATTCATGAAGGGGAAGATGGCGAGCAGTTTCAAGTAGGCAATGTGAGCTTTGAGTTGTTGCATACTCCTGGGCACACTTTGGAGAGCTCTTGCTTCTTGTTGCGTGATGAAAATGAAAACCCTCATAGCCTTTTTACTGGGGATACCTTGTTTATAGGTGATGTAGGTCGCCCGGATCTTGCAGTCAAATCTGACCTGACTAAGGAAGATCTTGCTGCACTACTCTATGATTCACTCCGGCAGAAAGTCATCACCTTGCCAGATCATGTGGTCATTTTCCCCGCCCATGGGGCAGGATCGGCTTGTGGTAAAAATATGAGCAACGAAACGTCGGATACGCTTGGTAATCAGAAGGCGATCAATTATGCCTTGAATGACACGATGAGTAAAGAGGATTTTATTCGAGAGGTGACGCAAGGCATCTTGCCTCCGCCTCAGTATTTCGCAAAAAATGCTGCTATCAACAAAACCGGATATGATAGTCTGGATACAGTGCTGGATCGCGGTATCAAGGGACTAAACCCTGATGAGTTCGAGGCGGCAGCCAATCAGTATGGAGCATTGGTGCTAGACACGAGAAAGCCTGTGGAATTCACGAAAGCCCATATACCTAACAGTATTTTTATTGGGCTAGATGGAAGCTTCGCGCCTTGGGTCGGAGCGTTGATCACAGATTTGAAGCAACCTATCTTGTTGATTGTAGAAGAAGGGCGTGAGGAGGAGGCTATTACTCGTTTGGCAAGAGTAGGGTATGACTACACCATTGGATTCTTACAAGGAGGTGTTGCTGGTTGGGTGGCGGCAGGGAAGGATGTAGAGGAGCTAGAGTCCATCGAGGCATCCGAGCTTTTGGATAGAATGGATTCAAATCTGAAAATGAAGATTCTAGATGTGCGAAAACCTTCCGAGTTTGAGGCGGGTCACATCCCTGATGCTGAAAACGTACCCCTTGATTTTATTAACAATGATATGATCAAGTTGCACCAAGATGAACCCTATCATATCCATTGCGCAGGAGGATATCGCTCAGTCATTTTTGCTTCGATCTTGCAGTCCCGGGGCTTTACAAAATTGACAGATATCAAAGGAGGCTATAAGGCCATTAAGGAGGCGGGTATCACCGTTGCATAATTGAGCTCCATGAAGCAATCCGTTGAACCTGCCTTTCTAGTTACTTGTTGATTTCTATATTAACCGATTGTTCCGTCAAACATGAATTTTATTACTGATCCTTGGCCATGGTTCGTTGGAGGACCTCTTTTGGCTGTTCTACTATTTATCACACTTTATTTGGGAGAGCGTTTTGGCGTTTCGTCTACCCTGGAGACAATTTGTAGCATAGGTGGGGCATCCAGGTTTTCTGACTATTTCAAATTTGACTGGAAAGCTAAAATGTGGAATGTGGTTTTTGTGATTGGTGCTGCTATTGGTGGTTTTATTGCTTCCAATTTCATGACCACCAATGAGCCTATCAAATTGGGCAATAGCACCAGGATGTCTCTTATTGAGAGGGGTATATTAAATCCTGGAGCTGATTTTGTTCCGTCGATATTTTCATGGGAAAATCTATTTACTCTCCAAGGTGTTGTCTTCATGGTATTGGGAGGATTTTTGATCGGTTTTGGTACCAGGTATGCCGACGGATGTACTTCAGGTCATGCGATCAGTGGTCTAAGTGATTTACAACTACCCTCTTTCCTTGCCGTGATCGGGTTCTTCGTCGGCGGTCTCTTTGTTACACATTTTGTTTTACCCTACCTGCTATGAAGCTTATACGCTTTTTGTTATCTGGCATTTTCTTTGGCATCATTTTAGTCAAATCTGAGGTGATCTCCTGGTATAGGATCTATGAGATGTTCAGGTTTGAGTCATTTCATATGTATGGCGTAATAGGTTCAGCTGTGGCCATCG
>JAHCMJ010000032.1 GCA_019192485.1 Cyclobacteriaceae bacterium HetDA_MAG_MS6
GTTCGGATTCCGCGCTCGCAAAGCAGTAGATTCTCATTTCCCGCTGAAAAAACATACTCTGCGCTATATAGCAACTCGTCGATGGTGCCGGAGATGCCCCTTTTGATCATCACCGCCTTATCCACTTTACCTAGCTCGTCTAACAAATTAAAGTTTTGTGTATTTCTAGCACCTATCTGATAGATATCTACATAATCATACATTTCTTCTATCTGAGAGACTTGCATCACTTCGGTAACGATTTTAATGCCGTTTTCACGAGCTAACCTATGCCAAGTCTTCAACCCGTCTATACCTAGCCCTCGAAACGAATATGGAGAACTTCTGGGTTTATAGACACCTCCCCGCATGATCGAAACACCATTTGCTTTGAGATGGTCGATAGTCATCTGTATGTTTTCTTCACCCTCTATACTACAAGGGCCGGCCATTATTGCAAAATGTCCACCCCCTACTTTGACATCATCACCCAAGTCTATGACCGTGCGATCTACCTTCCACTTGGAGGAGACCAGCTTGAAGTCATCTGATACAATGTGTATATCTCTTATGCCGTCCAAATGCCCAATTTGACGCACATCAAATTCCGCCTTGCCGATTCCAATCAGATAATCTCCCTTCTGGGTATGCACTTCTCTGGTTTTATACTTGAGCTCGTGAATGGTTGAGATCACTTTTGATTTTGATTCTCCTGTGATCTCTTTGTCAAACTGAATGATCATCTCATTTTACTTTTACGGAGGTTACAAATTTCTTGATCGACATTGCGGTACTGTCATTGTCTAGCACTTTGATAAAGGCGCTACCAATAATGGCTCCGTCAGCATACTGACAGGCCGCCTGGAAGGTGTCGTGATTGGATATCCCAAAACCAATCATAATAGGTCGCTTAAGCTTCATATCTCTGATCCTTTTGAAATAGTCCTCCTGGCCCTCAGAGATACTAGCGCGAGCTCCTGTTGTACTGGCGGAGGAAACTGTATAAATGAACCCTCTGGAGTATTGATCGATCTCTCTAATCCGCTTCTCCGATGTTTGCGGGGTGATCAGGAAAATATTATGCAGTTCGTATTTGTCAAAAAGTGTTTTATATACATCGATATATTCGTGCATGGGTAAATCAGGCAAAATCAACCCATCTATGCCCACTTCCTTACACTTTGCACAAAACTTCTCCATTCCAAACTGAATGATAGGATTCAAGTACCCCATCAACAACACGGGAACGGTCACTTGCGACCGAAGGTCTTTCAGTTGGTCTAGCAGTATCGCCAATGTCATGCCATTGTTTAGTGCTTTTTGCGAACTATCCTGAATGGTTGGACCATCAGCTATGGGGTCCGAGAAAGGTATCCCAATCTCAATTACGTCTGCCCCGGCTTCATCTAAAGATTTTGCAATTCGAATTGTGTCCTCTAGCTCCGGATACCCAGCAGTGAAATAAACGTTGAGCAGATCTTGTTTTTTGTCCTGAAATGCCTGATCTATTCTATTCATAATAGCTCCTTTAGTATTTTCCCCACTTGATGTAAGTATCCAGGTCCTTATCTCCTCTACCCGATAAGTTAATGACGACAACTTCATCACTTGCAAAAGACATATGCTCCAAAGCAGCCAGTGCATGGGCCGTCTCTATAGCCGGAATGATACCCTCACTCCTACTAAGCAGTATGCCCGCTTGCATGGCTTCTTCATCGGTTACAGAAACAAACTCTCCACGACCAGAATCAAATAAGTGTGCATGAATAGGGCCAATTCCAGGATAATCCAATCCCGCTGATATCGAGTAAGGCTCGACTATCTGACCATCGGGTGTCTGCATCAGGAGTGTCTTACTACCATGTAGTATACCTTCGTTGCCAAGAGCTGTGGTAGCTGCAGATTTTCCACTGTCGTTTCCTAGACCAGCTGCCTCGGTGGCTACTAGCCGCACGGAGCTATGATCTAAAAAATGATAGAATGCACCAATGGCATTGCTGCCACCTCCTACGCAAGCAATAACGACATCTGGATTGGACCTGCCCTCTTGCGCCATCAGTTGCGTCTTGATCTCCGCACTAATCACGGACTGAAACCTAGCCACCATATCTGGATAGGGATGGGGGCCAACTACCGAGCCGATGATATAATGTGTATCGACCGGATTATTGATCCAATGTCTCATGGCTTCATTTGTAGCGTCTTTTAGGGTTTGGCTACCTGATAATGCCGGCCTTACCTCTGCACCAAGTATCTTCATCCGCTCCACATTGGGTTTTTGACGCTCAGTATCCAGTTGTCCCATATACACGATACACTCCAATCCCATCAGCGCACAGACGGTAGCCGTGGCCACACCATGCTGCCCTGCTCCTGTTTCGGCTATGATCTTGTTTTTACCCAGTGCCTTTGCCACTAGGATCTGGCCAATGGTATTGTTGACTTTATGTGCTCCAGTGTGACATAGGTCCTCCCGCTTGAGGTATATTTTGGTACCATACTTTTCTGATAAGCGACCAGCATAGTACAATGGAGTCGGTCTTCCAACATAGTCCTTTAGCAGTTGGTCAAACTGATTTTTGAAGTCCGGAGTAGACATAATCTGCAAATAGCGCTCCCGCAACTCCTCAACGTTTGGGTACAACATCTCCGGTATGTAAGATCCTCCAAACTTGCCATAATAACCCCGATCATCTACTGCAAACTTCTCACTTGCCTGTGTCATAATAATTCCTTTAGTGCTTTCACCTTGTTGATGTCTTTCAGGCCTGGTGAAGTCTCAAACCTGCTGTTTATATCTATTCCAGCTAGTTTTGAATGTTTCAAATGCTGAATATCCTCTATATCTTCCAGTTGCAATCCGCCACTGAGCAGAAATGGCACATCAGAATCGTATTCCTTCAATATTTGCCAATCAAACTTTTGTCCTGAGCCGCCATAGTTAGGTGTTTGCGTATCAAATAAAAAGAAGTTCACAAAAGGCTCAAAAGCACGTATTTCTTCGACGGGTAAACTCTTGCTCACCCGAAACACTTTGATCACCCGCAAACCCTGATCACTTAAGGTTTGCACAAAGTCAACTGTCTCATCTCCGTGCAACTGTATAAAGTCCAATGCAAATACTTTGGCGCGTTTGGTTATTTCCGCCATTGTCGCGTTGACAAACACTCCTACTCGCTTCACGTTTTTATCCAAATATGCATTCAGCTGATCCGGATCAAGATCACAGGCGCTTCTTTTGGACTTGGAGTAAAAAATAAAACCCATCCAATCTGGACCTACTTTGGAAATAGCCCGAATATTATCCAATTGCCTCATACCACACACTTTTAGCAACATTTGCTCATATTTTGGCGGTTGACTTTAGTGCTTGCACCTGCGCAATAAATTCTCGACAGCGTATCCCCGGCCTGCCGTGCAACATGAAGTGCTCCCCCATCAAAAATCCTTCAAAGCCATGTTTCATTAAGTCAAGTACTACTTTAGGATCATTAATTCCGCTTTCTGAGACTTTAACATATTCTTGAGGGATTTCCTCTGCCAGGCTTTTGGACACAGCTATATCTGTGTGGAAAGTAGTGAGGTCCCGATTGTTAACGCCAAGTAAATCAATGTTAGGCCCTATGGATTTTTGTAGCTCCTCTCTGTTGTGAACTTCCAATAGGACCTCCAATCCCAAAGAATGAGCAAAAGCCGACAATCTCCTGATACTAGCCTGATCCAGTGCTGCGGCAATCAAAAGAATCACATCAGCTCCAATAGACTTTGCCTCCAGGATTTGATACTCATCAATGATAAAATCTTTGCGTAGAATTGGGCAAAAATTAAAACTCCTGGCAGTTGTGAGGTCTTCATTTTTACCTCCAAAATACTTGGTATCTGTTAGGACAGAAATACCCGACGCTCCAGCTTGCATATAACCAATAGACACCTGCTCCACCGAGACGTGCGGGTTGATAAATCCTTTGGATGGAGACCTGCGCTTGATTTCTGCTATAATCCCCACTTTGTCCTCTCTCCTGATGTATTTTGCTAAGGAAACCGACTCGCCTTCAAAATAAGTACTTTGCTCCAATAACTTAACCGGGAAAAGGGCCTTTCGCTCTTCTACCTCTTTCTTTTTATTGGCTAATATTTCGTCTAAAATATTCATTGTGCTCAAGCGTTTGCCTCCAAAAATGACTCAAAGGCTTTCAAGGCCTTCCCTGATTCGATTGACTCTCTAGCTTCCGCAATCCCTTCTTCAAATGGTAATGACTTACCCGTCGCGATGGCAAGACCGGCATTGGCCAATACCACTTCCTTATGCTGCAGAGGACTATCATCCCTTAAGACCTTTCGAAAGATACTTGCTGAGTCCTCTATCGTATTACCCCCGCTTAATTCGTCCGCCGCTACCTGAACCAACCCTAGATCTGTAGGATTATAAACTGTTTCGCTCTGCCGGGTAATGGCTTTGAAATCACCGGTAAGTGATACTTCGTCATAGCCATCAAGAGAATGTAAAATGATAAAGTTTTTATCTGTGTTTTGATACAGATAGCCATAAAGCCGGGCCAACTCCAGGCTAAACACTCCCACTAGCTGATTCTTTGGGAAAGCAGGATTGACCATAGGCCCTAGCATATTGAAAAATGTTTTTACACCTAGTTCTTTTCGCACCGGAGCCACGTTTTTCATGGCAGGGTGAAATAGTGGTGCGTGTAAAAAACATATACCGGACTTTTCCAAGCTGTTTTTGATCCTGCTGATATCGTTGGAGAATTTACAACCAAAATGCTCCAGAAGATTTGAAGATCCGCAAAAAGAGGAAACACCATAGTTCCCATGCTTGACCACATTTTGACCAGCGCCAGCTACTACAAAAGAGGAAAGCGTAGAGATGTTAAAGGTGTCTTTGCCATCGCCTCCCGTGCCACATAGATCTATGGCATCGAATTCGTCGACGGGGACTCGTACACATAATTCCAACATGGCGTCTCTAAAACCTTCTAACTCTTCCACGGTAATGCTTCGCATCAGGTAGACGGTCAGAAACGCAGCCATCTGGCTTTGATTGTACTTTCCTGAAGCTAAATTGGAGAGGATCTCTCTCGCTTCTTGCCTCTCCAAGGACTGATAACTAAATAGCTTATTTAAAACCTGTTTCATTGACTATTGAATAGATAACCAGTTTTCAATCATTTTAATCCCATGCTCTGTCATGACCGACTCCGGATGAAATTGCACACCTCTCACATTAAACTGTCTGTGACGAAGCCCCATCACGTTACCGTGGTCATCCGTAGCTGTCACTTGCAGTTCTGCAGGTAATTTTTGATTGTCGATAGCCCAGGAATGATAGCGACAGACTTCAAAGCTTTCTGGTAAATCTGAGAAAATCTTGTCGACCTCCACAATATTGACAGCAGTCGTTACGCCATGAAATACTATCGGTAGGTTGAACAACTTTGCACCAAAAGCCTCTCCTATTCCCTGATGACCCAGGCAAACTCCCAGGATATTTTTTGTAGGCGCATATCGCTGAATTACCGCAGGCATGATGCCGGCATCAGCGGGTAAGCCTGGCCCGGGAGAAAGCAATATATGATCATATTGATCGACTTTTGACACTTCAATCTTGTCATTCCTAAAAACGTCCATTCGGTCCGAGTAACCCAACTCACGAAGTATATGCACCAGGTTGTAGGTGAATGAATCGTAATTATCGATAACTAAAACCTTTTTCATCCTTGTCCCAGATTTTCGGCGGTTTCCATAGCTGATTCCAGCGCTGCCAACTTGTTGTAAACTTCCTGCACTTCACTCTCTGGGTTAGATTTGGATACTATCCCGGCTCCAGCTTGAAAAAACAGCTTGTTTTCTCTACTCAAAAAGGTTCTGATCATAATGGCATGATTGAAGTTGCCAGCAAAATCCATGAATCCAATAGCTCCTCCGTAAAACCCTCTGGCCATTTTCTCATGAGCATCAATAAGAGTCATGGCCTTATATTTCGGTGCTCCGGACAATGTCCCTGCGGGAAAGGTAGAAGCAACAATATCCAAGGGATCTGTCCCAGCTCTGAGTTGCCCGGTAACCTTAGATACCAGGTGAATCACGTGAGAGTAGTACTGAATCTCTTTGTATGTTTCAACCTTGACATCATCACTGCTTTTGCTCAAATCATTTCTTGCGAGATCTACCAGCATAATATGTTCTGAGTTTTCCTTAGGATCATTGAGTAGTTGTTTAGCGAGCTCAGCATCAGCTTGATCATCCCCGGTTCTTCGGAATGTCCCCGCAATGGGGTATATGATCGCCTCTCTGTCTTTTACAACGATCTGTGCCTCTGGTGAGGACCCAAAAATCTTGTAGCTTCCGTAATCAAAGTAAAAAAGATAGGGAGACGGGTTGATGGATCGTAGTGCCCGGTAAACCTGAAATTCATCCCCTTTAAATGATCGCTGAAATTTTCGGGAAAAAACAACTTGAAACACATCTCCTAAATCGCAGTGCTTGATGCCGGACTTTACATTTTCCAAAAATTCCTCATCCGTAAAGTTCGAGGTGACATCTCCCTCCTTTTTAAACTGATAGGTTGGGATGTTTCGTTGATTCACAAGATCGACTATACTCTCAAACTCCGTATCTGAAGGTTCATTTAGGTAATTTTCGATAATAAAACATTCACTTTTGAAGTGATCAAACGCAATAATATACTTGAATAGGTGGTATCGTATTGAGGGTATTTTCGATGACGTAGTGGCTTTCGCATCTAAACTGATATCTTCGAAATATTGTACGGCATCATAGGCCATATACCCGAATAGGCCAGTTTCGATGTGTTTTTGGGATTGTGCGGTATGTCCAAAGGCGTTCATAAAACCTCGCAGTGCTTGCATCACATCAGTGCGCTTGGTCACGTCCTCTCTGGAGGATGCTCCATCCGGATAGGATATCTCAATTACATCCTGATGCACTTGAAAGGAGGCCATAGGTTGGCAGCATATATATGAAAAGCTGTTTTCCTCACCATGATAGTCAGAGCTCTCAAGCAGAAAAGAATTTGCGAACTGATCTCGTAACTTCAAGTACAAAGCAACTGGTGTCACTACATCAGCCAGTATCTTTTTCTTCCTAATTGATAGATTAAATTGTCCCATTTTGACATAAAAAAACCCGCTGCGAACAGCGGGTTATAGTTTATTTTCGAAAGTATACACCGGTAGTTCTCAGCTCAGAGATTGCTGTCAGACCACCACCAGTATTTACTTATTATACTCTTCATTTTTGTGCTAAACTAATGGGTAGCTCACAAAAAGTGCAAATGTTTTAGTGAAATTTTATTGAGCAGTCATCGAATGACCTATTTAGCGTAAGAAAATAAAACAAAGGATTGTTAATGTCGTTGTTTTCGTTATGAGATTTTCATTTAATTTGCAGCAATGTTACCTATAGAAGATCAAATAAGTCTATTAGTGCACCTGTCCAAAGCGGACAATTTCGTTGCTGAACAGGAGAGCGAACTGATTCATAAAATTGGTGAGCGAAGTGGCTTATCAAAAGATGAGATTGAGAACATCATCGACAATCCAAAACCACTAACCAACCTGAAAAGTCTGCCACCAGACGAAAAATTCTCTTATCTTTTCAATATTATCCAGTTGATGAAAGTTGATGGAAAAATTTATCAAAAGGAGATTGAGTTTTGCGAAAAGGTGGCTATGAAACTGGGTTACAAACCTGGGGTAATTGCAGACCTTTCAGCTTATATCTATTCTGATCCAGCCATTAACACTAGTAGGAAGTATCTAAGGTCAATTGCAGATCAGCATTTGATCCCTATGAGCAAGGGTGACTGATTCACTCCACTTTCTTTTTTAACCCAAAAGTGAAACCCCATTATTTTGTTGGCCTGCCCATGGCCACCCTCTTCAGTTATTTCGTTTCCGGACAAAATCTAGCTGAAGAGACACGCTATACCATAAAAAAAAGTGACAGTGAAATCCTAATAGATGGCATTCTTGATGAAAATGCCTGGTCTGCTGCTAAAGTAGGAAGTGGTTTTTTTCAGACTTTCCCAACAGATACAGCTTTCGCAACTGACCCTGTTCGATTCCGAGCCACTTATGACGAAAACTTTGTATACCTCGGAGTTGAGGTTAGTCAACGTTCTCCAGGAAGCCCGATTGCATCGTCTCTTCGCAGAGATTTTAGATGGATTCGCAATGAGAATGTAAGTATCTATTTTGATACATTCAATGACAAGACCAATGGTTTTACCTTTCAGATAACACCTTATAACGTACAAAGAGAAGGTCTGGTGACTCTCGGCGGAGATGTCGCTGATGACTGGGACAATAAGTGGTATTCGGCCACTCAAAGACATGAAGAAGGATGGGTGGCCGAAATTGCCATACCTTTCAAATCCATCAGATACAATAGTATCCCTAGCTGGGGCCTGCAAATACTGCGCAACGACCCCGCTAAAAATGAGCGTTCTGCCTGGGTATTTGTACCCTTACAATATCGACCATCTGATCTGATTTACACAGGTCAATTGATTTGGGATACACCTCCACCTCCTGCGGGAACAAATGTGTCTATCATTCCTTATGGAACTGCTGGTATCAACAGGGATTTTGAAGAAAGGCAATCTGAAACGAATTTTGACATGGGTTTTGATGCAAAAATTGGTGTCACCAACGCGTTGAACCTGGACCTAACTGTTAATCCCGACTTCTCTCAGGTAGAGGTAGATGAGCAAGTAACCAACCTCAATCGTTTTGAGGTCTTTTTTCCCGAAAGACGGCAGTTTTTTCTTGAAAATCAAGATCTATTCTCTAAAAACGGATTTCCAAGGGCCAGACCTTTTTTCTCCAGACGTATTGGTATCGTCAGTGATGAAGATGGCCTCGCCAGACAGATCCCCATCTTAGCCGGTAGCAGACTCAGTGGCAAAATAGGCAAGGACTGGCGTCTAGGCGCATTAATCATGCAGACCGCAGCTGATGATGTAACTGGACAGCCGTCTCAAAATTACTCAGTGGCAGTTTTTCAACGTCAGATCTTTGCACGCTCTAACATCGGTGGAGTGTTCGTCAATCGGCAGGCATTTGACTTTGACCCTGAGGACACCACGCTAAACACCACTCGATATAATCGAGTGTACGGCATTGATTATAATCTGGCATCGAAGGATAATCGTTGGGAAGGCAATGTTTTTTATCACCGATCATTAGACCCTGACCAAAAGTCAAAGGCATACTCCCAGGGGGGATTTTTAGAATACCGAACGCGAGCATTTGAGGTGAGGTGGTTTCATCTATTGGTTGGAGAGAACTTTAATGCGGATGTTGGTTTTGTACCGAGGACTGGTATTTTTCAATATGGTGGTGGCGGAGACTTCAACTTTTACCCTGAGTCCAAAGTCATTCAAAGTCATGGTCCGGGGGTTTCTATAACCAATGTAGGTACAGAAGGGCTAGACCTATTGGACAGAGATTTAGAGCTAGGATGGGAGATAGATTTTTTGAACACTGCCTACGTCAATGCTGGATACAATTTCAACTCCGTGACTTTGCAAGATAACTTTGACCCTTCCAATAGTGATGGTGAGGAGCTTCTTGCTGGTGAGGTTTTCAATTGGTCAAATTTCTATTTCTCCTTTGAATCAGACCAAAGAAAGCTCTTCAACTACTCGCTAGATGTAAGTTATGGAGGGTTTTACAATGGAGATCGGTTACAACTGAGTACGGAATTTAACTTCAGGTATCAGCCGTTCTTGGCTTTAAAATTCAATATTGAGTACAATCGACTTGAATTCCCCGAACCCTACAATAGTACAGATTTCTTTTTGGTGGGACCTAGATTGGATGTAACCTTCAATACAGGTTTGTTCTTCACCACATTCCTTCAGTACAATAACCAAATAGATAATTTCAACATCAACTCACGGTTACAATGGAGGTTTAAACCTGTGTCTGATCTATTCCTGGTGTACACTGACAATTATGATACAACCAACTTTGGCCCTAAGAATAGGGCTCTTGTTTTGAAATTGTCGTATTGGTTAAATCTTTAATTCCTGATGGTAGAATTGCTGAAAATGAGTCACAAAAGCCTCTTGGTTTTTAGTCTGGATGTATGGGGGATGTATGGCTCGGACCTTTTCGATAGCTTCGTTTGCTGAGATCCCCTTACTCACCATATAGCACGCACCCATCATACCGGTACGTCCTACTCCTCCTTTGCAATGGATGAGGAAGGTATGACCGGACTCAATCTCTTTGACCAACTTTATGATAGCCGCTGATGCGTCCCTGGGCATTGGGATATCCATATCTCTAATTGGAAAGTGAATGAATCCAAATCCAGCAGCTTCAGCTTGGTGCTGGATGAGTGGCTCTTCCGTGAGACTCATGATATAGTTAATGCCTCCGTTTCGCAAAAAGCTTACATCATCATCCCAATCTCCGTATAGCCCTGGTTGAGGTGATCCTGCTAGTTCGCCAGGCACAATCCATTTAAATCCTAACATCGCATTCTTTTAGCAGCCCATTTTAGCTAGGTAAGATATATAAGGATCAGAATTATTAAAAAAATCCTCTTTGCGATATGAGCCTACATGGTCTCCGTGTTTTAGAACTGTTACCTTATCTGCAAAAGATTCTATGAAGTCTAATCGATGTGTCACAAAAACTAACGTAGACCCTTTACGCTTGATCCCGTCGTGATAATATTGAAAACTATCTATGGTATAACCATTCTCAGGTTCATCAATTAGATATAGGTCTTTGTCGTCGGGTAACGACAAGCTGGAAGTCGATCCGCCTGGATGATTGATGTTTAGATAATAAATACCTTCCGTCTGTAGAGAAAATCTTTCCTCTTGATAAATCAAATTGTTTGCTTTTTGGCCGTAAACGTATCTCATCAGCAGGGACTTACCACTACCTCCCGGACCGTAAATAGCATGTGTCTCGCCTCTTGACACCATAAAAGAGGTAGAAGAGAGGATGGACTCATCCTCTCTTCTGACACTAAAATTCTCTAGAATAATGCTGAACATGGATATTAGATTTCCAGATCCTTCGCAATCTCGCGAGCCTTGACCATTACTAATCCAACATTAGCATCCGCTGCGCATACTACAGCAAACACTACTCCAGCATTGTTGGGCAATCTGGTGAAATAGTGAAGCAGGTTGGTGGAGTATACAACAATCTCCTTGAAATAATGCTCTGTTGCTTTTGAGCCCCGCGCCTTCTTGAAAATATTCTCTATAGTCACCACGTTCTCGCCTTCGAACATATCTTTTGTTGCGGCGGCAAGAAAGTCAAACACCTCCTGGGGATGACTAGCTGTGGTTTTCATATCAAGCATCATACCGCTACCCATATCGACAACTCCTGCGGCTACGGCCTTGGGTACGTTCTTTAGTGATGCTTCAATAGCTTTGTCTAGTTTCATAATTAATCTTAATTTGGTTTTTTATAGTTCAAAAAAATTAAAATTCTATACCAATAAAAGTGGTGTCGTCAGATTTGCAACTATTATCAAAACCCATCCCATCAATGGATGTAAAAGGTTTTTCCGGGTCTTGCTTGATTTCTTCGGAAAGGGTAAAAAAATTATCAGGATGATTCCCCAGGTACCCGTCGGTAAACATAAATATCCTGTCCCTAGCTGAAAAAGTAAGGTTCTCCAAAGCTGCTGTTCTACAATCGATATTGACTTCGCTGGTAAGTCCTACACCGTTACTAAATATACACCCAATTCCTGAACTAAAAATATTTAGAGTCTCTTTTTTTTGATTGATGACGGCAAGACCCATAGAAACACTGATCTGATCCGGGTCTTCGTCACTTTCAGCAAACTCCAGGTTGTAAGTATTGATCTTCTTGTTGACTTTGGTATTGAAATCAGTGAAATCAAAGTTGTCTTTGTAATCGTAATCCTCCAGAAAGGTATTTAGATGCATTGATAGCAATGCTCCTGAAGCTCCTGTCATATGACAATCCGCCAAGGCTAGATACACATGGTCATTTTTTTGACGTATCCAGAAAAAATCTCCCCCAACCATTTTCAATGGGGAATAAAGAGTGACGCTCTTTTTGAAATATTTTGAGACATTGTTTTTTCGCAAAAATTGCTTTTGAATCCTTAGCACAGATTCCTCTTCTGAGCTTATTGTGCCCGCACTGCTACTGTTGCCAGCTACTTCTGACTTTTTAGGTTTCGATGTCTTTTTTGGTGCCTCCCTTGCTTTTTTTGCTTCCTTTTTGGTCTTTATGCTCTCGGAAGACGGTGACTTGGCCTCTTTAGGTACCGGTGCGCTCTTCGGAGTGGTCGAAGAAGCATTGGGTCGGCTAAAAAAGGCTAATACTAGTCCTACTATTCTGGATTGAGAGGCAACCAGTATTAACCTTCCGGTTTCGAGTCTTTTGATCAGCAACATGCCATTGCCTTTGAGCATCATAAAAAACTCATCTACCTCAATAGGCAACCCTTTGGACAGGTCTGATAATGACTGTTCCTTCAAAAATCCTTTTCCTGAAACAATGTTGAGCCCTGTACCATCAGACTCAGCAATTGCCAACATATCGATCTTATCAACCTGGCTGAGCAAAGAATCCGCTATGTCTTTGGTCTTTTTATCCATTGGCTAAAAAGCCCTCAGGTTGCAATGACAAAATAGTGTTGGCTTTAAAGGGATTTACAGGCTCGTGACAATGTACCACCAGCCACTCACCTTTACTCTCAGGCTTAAATATCACAGTCTCATCACCCATTTTCATATATAGAAACCCATTGCGATTGATTTCTATATCATCTATTGCGGATAAATTTCCACCGACATGAGCCACTGATTGTGAAAGGAATTTGCTCTTGCAGGCGGTCCCCTGATCGGTCACCTTGCCGGAAGCATCCATTCGTAAATGACAATTTTTGTTTTGGCTCATCGAGTCAGGCGGTTGGTAGCTTAACTAAAAATTCTGTTCCTATCCCAACCTCCGAGGTAAAGGTCATCTGCCCACCGTGCTTCTCAGTGATGATCTCTCTGCTAATCGACATACCCAGGCCCGTACCGACTCCCACGGGCTTCGTGGTAAAGAAAGGTTCGAATATTCTTTGTTTCAGGTCTTCTGGTATTCCAGAGCCATTATCCTTAATTCTTATAACTTGATATCCTTTTTCTGAACCTGTAATGATGGATACCTTACCATCTTTGCGGTCTTCAGGAATGGCTTGAATGGCATTATTGATCAGGTTCATAAAGACCTGGTTTAGTGGTCCTGGGAAACATATGATTGGAGGTAAATCTTGTTGAAAATTCTTCTCCACCTCAATTCTATCCTTAAACTTGTTAGTGAGTAGGATCAGCGTAGATTCCAGCAGCTCATTGATACCGGTCTCTGACTGCTCATCTTCATCAGTCCTGGCAAAAACCCGCAGGCCTTTCGCTATCTCCATGGTACGCTTGGCACCTGTATGAATATCAGCTATCATCGCCTTCATGTCCTCAATAGTATCCTCAAACTCAAATTCTTCTTTTAAGTTTTCAATAGCCTCCAAACCCTCTTTTGGCAACTTGTCCTGAAGAATTTCATCATATGCTTCAAGCATCTCCATCAATTCCCCGAAAAGCGTATCCATCGCTCTTACACCATTCGAAACAAAGTTGATTGGGTTATTCATCTCATGGGCTATTCCTGCAGTGAGCAGGCCGATAGTCGCGAGTTTTTCCTGGCTAGTCAGCTGCTCCTTGGTAGCAGTCAGTTCGGACCTGGCCTTTGTCAGCGTATCTGATATGTTCTTCTCTTGTTTGAAGGTACTCTTAAATTTGAGCTCGGCCATCATCAGGCTTTTTGAGAGCTCTTCTCTATCCAGTGTCAGTTCCTCCAGTTGGCTCTCCATATGTCTAATCTTGGCCAGTGCCTCTTCGAGCTGGGATGGACTCTCATTTTTATCATTGATCTCAGACTGGATGGCCAGGAAATTAACCAGCTCTCCTAAATCATTGAAGATTGGCGTGATAGACAGATGCAGCCAGTACTTTCTACCGCTTTTCGAGTAGTTGAGAATGCGATGACTGAAAGGTTGTTGGCTACCTAATTTTTCGCGGAGTGTTAAAACATCCTTTGGACTGGTTTCCTTACCTTGGAGTAATCTTCCGGGTTTTTTCCCCACAGCCTCCGCTAGTGTGTACTCTGTGGTCTTTGTGAAACTTTCGTTTACCCACTCGATAACTCCACTCTTATCAGTGACGACTATTAAGTTGTCGGTATGCTCGGCAATTTGAATAAGGTTCCGGTAATCAAGCTCCGGTGAGTTAGAAATGACAGACATGAACTTAGTTGTATATGTTTAAAAATTTAATATCCAACTTCAAAAAAGGGAAGGAAGATAACAATCCTTATCAGACAAGTCAAGCACCTCTAAATCAAGTACCTACGATCGAAGGATCCGAATATCAAAAAACTCAATTGCTCATGACCCCCATTCTTGATTCCGCTGGTAGTTGTAATATTGCAAATTTTGATAAGATCCTTTCACCTGCTTGGCTGAACCAGAATTTTTTTGGGATCAATTGGAAAAAAGATGGATGGGTGACCTCAGAGCATATAAAGACATATTTTTAATTGTTTAATGAAATGGAACTTGCATTAAACAAAACAGATCTAAGCAGCAGAAATGACGCAAACTACCTCATCGCTTTTCTAAAACACTTCAATTCTTCCTTGTCTTTGATCAAACAAAATTGAAACGAGTATTACATGGCTAAGAGTTTAGCACAGAAAATGACCTTTCCTCGATAACACCAGTCCATCGACGTCTCGAGCTTGAAGAAGGTCCCGGGCAATTTTAATGAGGAATAGATTTCGTATTGTGTAGCAAGGAGAGAAGGATTACTATTCTCAACTGGGCGAAAGAGCGTTGGTGAAAGAAACTCCGTAGCTGGAGGTATAAATGTCTTTACCACAAAATTTCAATGAGGTAAAAACAAAAAGGGCGAAACTCTTTTGGAAAAGAACCGCCCTCTTCATCTGACCACAACCGTAGTCGCGACTTGATGTCAAGCTACTGTTAACGCTCTTTGGAAGTTACCCTCCTCTCGCTCCTGGCTGACTTCGTCTCGCTTTACCGTAGCTCCGTTTGACTTCCCTCCTTCAGGTGCTGAACCTTGCGGTTCGAAACGTTTATCGCTTACTTGATGAGACTAAGGTAGATGGTAATTTTGCATTCACCAACTTTTCATCGAGACTGTTTTCCACCACTTTTACACACGTTTTTACCGTACTTATACCCCTAGTTATCAACTACATATCCACATTTATCCTTGCATAATCATGTAGTCTTGTTCATCAGCTATTACTTTTGTGAAAAAAATATGGAGCTAGCCTTCAAAATATTGAAAACTACACGTCAGAACATCCTTGATTTTCTTGATGCGTTATCTATAGAGCAGGTCAACAAAATCCCATCAGGTTTTTCGAACAATGTGGTGTGGAATGCCGGCCATATCGTAGCCACACAGCAGGTACTGATCTATGGATTATCAGGCACGCCTTTTTTTACTTCGGAGGACTTTGTAAGTAGGTTCCGGAAAGGGACTAAACCTGAGGAGTTAATCTCCGAAGTCGACCTGAATGAAATCAAGATGCTATTGTCTACTACGGCAGAGCAAATACAGAAAGATTACAGTGATCAAATATTTGGTGATTTCAAACCTTACACCACCTCATATAATATGCATCTCACCTCTGTCGAGGAAGCCATTGCATTTAACAATGTGCACGAAAGCTTGCACTTCGGATATATGAAAGCACTAGGCAAAAACCTTTCTAGCTGATGAAAATCAGGGATATTTTAAAAACTAATCCACTACATTAATCGTTGACCTCGTAATATATTTGCAGCGCAGAAAGAATAGTTATGCTGAAGAAAACAACATCTGATAAAACAGTCAAATACAAGAGTACTCCAACAAAAGATAACTTTGCTAAGGAGCTCCGAAAGAGAATCAACTCCTACTTTAAAGAAAACGAGATTTCGCAGTACGCAACGACAGAGGTAAAGTTCAAAGCTTTTCTTGGTTTTGCTAGTTGGGGAGTTGTGTATGCGCTGATTATGTCTGACTTACTCAGTTCAAACTTTCTCCTTTTAATGTTGGCTTTCCTGGCCATAGGATTCATCAATATCTTCCTGGCATTCAACATCATGCATGATGCTTGCCACAATGCTTACTCCAAGAGCAACAAGACCAACAGATTGTTGGGATATACGATGAATTTTATCGGTGGCAATAGCTACCTTTTTACAAAAATGCATAACGCCCATCATGCATTTGTCAATATCGCTGGCATAGACGTAACGTTGGAAACACATGGTCTCTTCAGGTTTACTCCTCATGAGCCTTGGGAGCCAAAACACAAATGGCAACACATTTACACGCCCATCTTGTACTCTCTGGCTATGATCCACTGGGTGCTGGTCAAGGACTACAAATGGATGTTCAGTGAGATGCACATTGGCAATCAGAAAAATATAAAACATCCGGGTAGCGAGTATGTGATCCTTTTTGTATCTAAGCTATTTTATTATGGCGTTACACTTGCACTGCCGTTGATTTTTATCAGTGCCCCTTGGTGGTGGGTGGTGATCGCTTGGGTCAATTTACACATCCTACCCAGTCTATGTTTTGCCCTGCTATTCCAGGTCACCCACGTATACAATGGCACGCATTATCCTTTACCCGATGACGAGGGTAACATTGAAAATAATTATTTCATTCACGTCTTAGAAACTACTGCTGATTTCGGTCGTGAAAGTTGGTTTACTACTTGGATCTGCGGAGGCATTAATATTCACGTGATCCACCACTTGTTTCCAAATATCAATCATGGACATTACATTCCGCTAACCAGGATTGTGAAGCAAACTGCTGAAGACTTTGGTATGCAATACCAGGAAAATCCGGGATTCTGGTCGGCCCTGAAGTTGCATATGCAAATGCTGAGAAAGCTAAGTAAGAAAGATGCAGATGTGCCACAATACGGCCCCAGTGCTGCATTGGCTTAGGGACACTTTTAAAAAGAATTTTCAAAGGCAGCTTGTTCCTGTGAATGTATTGGGAGTGGCTGCCTTTTCCTTTATTGATTGGCAACAGATATAGCATCGTACTCTCCAATTCCCAACCCCCATTCGGGATTAAGCTTTGACACCTTTCATATTGATAAGTGAAATAATGAAGGATCTAAAAAGAAGACGTCCTTCAATTCAATAAACGCCGTCTTACACCTCGCTATCAATCAGGTCCGTCACCACATAGTATCTAGGGTCATCAATAGATGTTTCAATGACTTGCTCCAGCTCTGGACTAGCTTTCAACAACAAGGTTATACACTCTGGGCTTAAATGTGTCAGTTTTAAAGCTTTGCCAAGTCCTAGATATTTGTTCGCAATTCCCCGGACAGCTTCAATTCCTGAATGATCGCTAACTCGGGATTCAATGAAGTCAATTTCAACTTTTTGAGGATCCGCTTTAGGTTCAAATTTGGAGTTAAAATTCTGCACTGATCCAAAAAAAAGCGGGCCCCATACTTCGTAAACTTTGGTGCCATCGTCTTTGATTCTTTTCCTCGCTCGAATCATAGTCGTATTTTTCCAGGCAAAGACCAAGGCGGAAATAATGACTCCAGCAATAACAGCAACAGCTAAATCTTTCCACACAGTAATCGCAGAGACTGTTACTAACACGACAGCGTCTGAGATAGGGATTTTATTGATGATCCTAAAACTACTCCAGGCAAATGTGCCAATAACTACCACAAACATGACCCCGACTAAAGCAGCAATAGGAATCTGCTCAATCAAAGAAGCTCCAAAGAGCACAAAGCAAAGTAAGGCTATAGCTGCGACTGCTCCGGAAAGACGTCCCCGACCACCAGAGTTAACATTGATGATCGACTGCCCAATCATGGCGCAACCACCCATCCCTCCAAAAAGTCCATTAAGCATATTGGCACCGCCTTGAGCCACACATTCTCTATTGCCACTACCACGTGTTTCTGTGATCTCATCAACGAGATTGAGTGTCATCAGCGATTCTATTAAACCGACAGCTGCAAGTAAGAATGCTGTCGATATAATCAGGCCCCAATGCCCTTCTATTGTATGAAACAACCCGAAAATCTGTCCTTGAAATTGAGGAAGTGAGCCTTTAAGACCACTACCTCCACCATCTCGGATAAATGAACCTACAGTGTTGACCTCCAGATCTCCAAAAATGGTAATTGCTGCCACCACTACAATCGCTGTAAGTGCGGCAGGTATTTTCTCCGTCAGCTTAGGCAAAAGAAACATGATCCCCATAGTAAGTGCTATTAATCCCACCATCACCAGTAAATCTGCTCCCTGCAGCCACTGCTGTTGTCCATCAATAGTCTCTTTAAAAAGATTGAGTTGAGACAAGAAGATAACGATAGCCAGGCCATTCACAAAACCCATCATCACCGGGTGGGGGATCAACCGCACAAACTTTCCTAGTCTAAATACCCCTGCCGCTATTTGAATAATACCAACTATTAGCAGCGTAATGAATAGCCATTGAAGGCCTAGGTTGTTAATAGGTTCATGGAGTTGAAACCCTACTTCGTTACCCTTTTGGATCATATGCACCATCACAACAGCCATGGCTCCGGTGGCACCTGAAATCATTCCGGGTCGGCCTCCGAATAGAGCCGTGACGATACCCATCATAAATGCGCCATACAACCCCACCAACGGATCTACCCCTGCTACAAAAGCAAAGGCTACTGCCTCAGGCACCAGGGCCAGCGCTACAGTAAGGCCTGAAAAAATATCGGTTTTGGGGTGATGGGTAAAGTTCTGGAATATACGCTTGATCATGCTACCTGTCGGAAAAAGGAGGCAAAACTAGAACTTTTCTGTTCAGTTGGAGTGATAGTAAGTATTTTATTGAGAAAGATTAACGAACTGTGAATCAGCAGGACATATTGAGGAGCTAGTTGCTCAAACTCTTTCAGCCAGCTCCAACCAGCGGAGCTCCTTTTCCTCGAGGCTATCGGTGATTTCTTGAATACGTCCTCCTAGTTTTTGCAAGGCCTCATAATCGCCAGCACCGCTATTGAGTTCGTTGACCAGCCTTTCTTTTTCTGACTCTAGAGCTGCTATTTCATGTTCAAGGGACTGATATTCTTTTTGCTCTTTGAATGACAGCTTTTTCTTATCGGAAGTTTTAGTCTTTTCGGTCTTATCATTTTTAGGTGGAACCGGCTTATGTTCAACAGTTTTGCTCGACTGCTCACGATAGTCCGTATAGTTGCCAGGAAAGTCTCGAACGGTCCCATTTCCTTCAAAAACAAAAAGATGATCAACAATTCGGTCCATAAAATATCGATCATGTGATACAACCATCAACCCGCCTGTGAAAGTCTCCAGGTAATCTTCTAAAACATTCAACGTGGTAATATCCAGGTCATTGGTAGGCTCATCCAAAATAAGGAAATTGGGATTTTTCATTAACACCCTCAACAATTGCAATCTCCGTCTTTCTCCCCCACTCAGCTTACCAACCACACCATATTGTGCCTCCGGCGGAAAGAGAAATTGAGTCAGCAATTGCGAAGCAGTTATCACACTGCCATTGTCCAATGTGATCACCTCTGCAACTCCTTTAACAATATCTATTACCCTTTGGTCTTTCTGAAAGGTGTGTTCTTCTTGTGTATAATATCCAAATATGGTCTTCTGCCCTGCATCTACATCGCCAGAGTCCGGCTTTAACGTACCTGTGATCAGGTTGAGCAAAGTTGACTTACCCACACCATTGGGGCCGACTATCCCTACTCGTTCGCCTTTGCGAAATACATAGCTGAAGTCATTAATCAATGTATTGGCACCATAGGCTTTGCGGACATGGGTCATTTCCAGAATCTTCTTGCCTTGACGTTCATTTCCCAGGTTTAGTTCCAACTCCTGAGTGGGTTTGTGGCTATGGGCTTTGTCCTTCAGTTCATAAAATGCGTCAATTCTATATTTGGCCTTAGTTCCACGAGCTTTGGGTTGCCTGCGCATCCACTCAAGCTCCTTTTTGAGTAAGTTTTTGGCCTTTTCAGCCACCACGGCTTCATGACTCTCCCGTTCTTCTTTTTTTAGAAGGAAATGACTATAGTTCCCTTTGTACTGATACAGTTTTCCGTTTTCGATCTCAATAATATGGTTAGTGACCTTATCAAGAAAATAGCGGTCATGAGTGACCATCAACAAAGTCAGGTTTTGAGTGGCAAGGTATTGTTCTAACCATTCAATCACCTCAAGATCCAGGTGGTTGGTAGGCTCGTCCAAGATAAGAAAATCAGGCTCACTGATCAATGCTCTAGCCAAAGCCACGCGCTTCCTCTGTCCACCAGAGAGCTCTCCAACTTTTTGATCTAAATGATGGATACCGAGCTTACCAAGTATCTCTTTGATCTTTTGCTCATACTCCCAGGCATTGAGTGCATCCATCTCTTCTATCATAGGCGTAATGTCGATCTCCTGATTTGGATCTCTTTCCATAGCCTCCAATGCCACCTCATAGTTACGTATAGCTGTAAGGAGATCCGAGTCTTGATGGAAAACAGACTCTACAACAGTATCACTATCTTGATAATCAGGATTTTGAGGTAACATGGATACTTTGATCCCGTTTCGGAAAGAAACCACACCCTCATCTGCTGACTCTGACCCTGCAATAATCTTAAGTAAAGTAGATTTTCCACACCCATTCACACCGACCAGGGCCGCTTTATGGCCTTGGTTCATTCCAAAAGTAATCCCAGTGAAGAGTTGTTTTTCAT
Organism: Cyclobacteriaceae bacterium HetDA_MAG_MS6; assembly: GCA_019192485.1. GTDB lineage: Bacteria > Bacteroidota > Bacteroidia > Cytophagales > Cyclobacteriaceae > MS6. The sequence continues at coordinate 20,829 of JAHCMJ010000032.1, forward strand.
TGAAGCTCTTGGACAGGGCTTCGACGGACAGATAATTCATCAGTCAAATGTAGAAAAGAGAAACTCGGATTATCCCTCAACAGGTGGATATTCTTCAAGAAATTCTTGATAACCTGTCAAAAGTGTTTCAGCAATAGAACGTGAGATGGCATAGTGCGTCTCAATAATTTCAATCATAACATCCGGCTCATTTTTGAATCGACTCATCTCAGGTACTCTGTCAAAGAACTTGAAACCGAACTCCATGTACATCTCCTGAATAGAATAGATATCTGCCAATTGCTCCACCTGGTCTGGCTCCATATGCAATACCGCCTGTGTGATGGCCGCAGTTTTCCACGCGTTGATGGCCAGGACGGGATGTGCATATGACCAACTCATATCGGCAATAGTACCTGTTTCAACCAATTCCCCTTTTTTGGTCGCTATCGCTTCTATCCGATTATCGAATTCTTGTAGGGAGGTCTTCAACTCCTCCGTATTACGAATTATTTCCTGCTGTATCCGATCAAAAGAACCTTCGGCTAATTGTTGATTGATCCTGGCCTCACGCCAATGATTGAGCCCTAAAGCCAACAGCACCGCAAATACTATCGACAAAAACTCCAAAGCAACTCTGCCTAGCCCTTTCTTAGAAATTTTCATGATCTTGAAATTACAAAGTTTTCGAGAATTGTAAATCTTCGAATACTCAGCGCATGCTGTAGCTTAAATAAGGCGCCTGGTTTTCACTTCGATGTACTTATTGATTACATCCACGCTCAATTGTTGCGGAGTGGTATACAGTGATAAGACACCATTCTGTTGAAGTTTGCTTTGAATGGCAATCTTCTCATCTAGCATGTTTCGGGCAATGGCCTTTGTGTATATCCCTTCTGTACTTGTAGCTGCTTCTTTTATGACCCTATCTACTTCTGTGTTCCTAAAGAAGATCAATATGATCAAATGCTTCTTGTTGATCAGCTTGATATACTTCAATTGACGTTCCAGGGAATAAATAGACTCAAAATTGGTATACAACAATAACAAGCTGCGTTCTGTCAGTTGATGAGCTAAATAGGAATATAGTGAAGAAAAGTCAGGTTCATTGAACTCAGTGTCTTGAGCATACAAAGATTCCAGAAGGTAGTTGATCTGACGGTTTCTTTTGCGAGCGGGGATATAGGTCTCCGGCTCATGCTGAAAGGTAACCAGCCCAGCTCTATCGCCTTTATTGATAGCAAGGTTTGAAATGACGAGCGCGGAATTGATCGCATAATCCAGAAGGGTCATCTGCTCAAATGGCATTTTCATAGATCGACTTTTATCGATCACGGCATAAACCGGTTGGGACTTTTCATCGATATAATGATTGATCATCAAGGCACTTTTCCTGGCAGTAGCTGACCAGTTGATGTGACGAGGGTCATCTCCCGAGACGTATTCTTTGATATGGTCAAATTCTGTGCTTTGACTAATTCTTTTGATCTTCTTTTGCCCCCCCATTTCAGGTCTGTTGGAGATAGCTGCTAGTTCATACTTATGGAGATTTAAAAATGTGGGATATACTTTGACTGTAGTTTTCTGACCTCTAGTTGACCTCCTGATGATCAGACCAATAGGACCGGTCACCAGTATATTTGTCTTTCCAAATATATACTCACCTCTCGCCTTGGGCACCAGATGGTATTCTGTCGTCGTCGTCTCGCCGGGAGTCAAGCTAATAGTGAGCATGAAATCTCGAATCTGAAACTGGTCCGGAATCTCATCAAGAACCTGAACGCTCACTGGAAAATGATAACGATTGTCTATTTCAAACTTGATCAGATTTTCATCTCCATTGGACAACCGATCTGGCAATACCCGAACCAAGTCAACGTGTCCTCCTCTGAACAACATCATGGTATCAGCAAGTACCAATACAAAAAGGAGTAGGACTAGCATCTTAGCCGCTCCAAAAAGGATGGGATAGAAGTAACCCACTATTAAAAGGACAATGAGGCCAACGCTTATCCAGTAAAACCGTTTTGAGAGGAAAAACTTCACAGCTATTTCGGCACTTCCACCTGTTGTATGATCTGATTGGTAACTTCCTCTATTGATATACCCTGCAGCTCGGCCTCAGGTGACAAACTAATGCGATGCTGGACAACCGGCTTAAAAAGATACTGGATATCCTCAGGGGTCACGAAATCTCTTCCGCTGATAGCTGCAAAGGCCTTAGAAGATCGTAACAGATCAATCGAAGCTCTGGGTGACGCGCCGAGGTACAGGGCAGGATGACTGCGTGTCTTTCCTACTAGATCAGCAATATAAGTGATCAGGGTGTCCTTAGTCAATACCTGCATCAGATTTTCCCTGATGGCCACCACTTCTTCTTTAGTGATAACAGTATCAATGAACTGCAACTGCTGGAAAGCTTGCTTTTGGTTCATCATTTCCAAGATTTTCACTTCATCTTCTGTATCAGGATAGGTGACAACGATCTTAAATAGAAATCGATCAAGCTGAGCCTCAGGCAACCGGTAAGTGCCCTCCTGCTCAATGGGATTCTGTGTAGCCAAAACCATAAATAGATCTTCCAAGCTATAGGTCGTCCCATCATTAGTTACCTGGCGCTCTTCCATTACCTCGAATAGCGATGCTTGTGTTTTCGCCGGCGCACGATTAATCTCATCTATCAATACCAGGTTTGAAAAAATCGGACCTTGCTTGTATTCAAAAGAGGTATTTTTAGGATTGAAAACGGAAGTCCCCAATATATCAGATGGCATCAGATCAGGTGTGAACTGTATACGCTTAAAGTCCGCCTTCATCATTTTCGCAATCAACCTGGAAGAGAGTGTCTTCGCAATGCCAGGAACACCCTCAATCAATACATGTCCACCTGCAAAAACAGATGTCAGCAATAAAGTCAACATTTCGTCCTGCCCAACCAAGGCTTTTGCCGCTTCGACTTTTAGCTGTTGTATTTTTTGACCGAGGTCTTGTAGATCTATCCGGTTTTGAAATTCGCTCATTTAAACTCGTCGATTTGTTTTGAAAGATTCGTTAGTACTTCTAAGCCTACAGACTGTTGATTTTTCACTATTTGCACCAGATCAAAAGTTTTGATCACAGTTGTTACGGTCTGTCCACTTTTTCCGGCCAACTGATGATAAAATGACTCCTCAAACACTGGCTCAAGAAAATACTTTCTCTTGATCTCGCTATAAAAGTGAGCAACTAACTTATCCGCGGCCAGTTTATGGTTTCCTTCTCTGAAAAACAGGTTACCAATAGTCCTCACATACTCCATTGTACTATTTTCTGGAGGCAAGATCAACGGTATAGCCCGTTGCCGTCTTCTCGCTTGTATGATAAGCATAACTAACAAAGTGAAAACCCCTAGGTACAATGCCCACCGAAGAGCCGGCTGACTCAGAAAATACCTCAACGGAGTTCTGGGCTCTGGCTTTCCCACCTGATAATAAGAGTAGAGACGTGTCTGTTGGGCGGGCAACTGCGAAAGGACTTTAGCAACCAACTCGTGGCTGTTTTCATACAACATACCAAAGTTGGTAAAAATTAGAGGCGTGCTGCATAGAACAAGTTTACCCGCACCAAAACCTTTGGATATCACCAGCGGCAACCCGCCTGTCTCTAAAAGTACCTGCCACGATGTATCAGCTTCTTTCAGCTTGATGTACGAAACGACCAAGTCTTTCGGATACTGGTAACTACCCAGGGCTCCCATCATTTGGACAGTATCTGAGAAAAATCTCTCTCCTTTGTAAAAAAAGAGCTCACCGCCAGCTTTTACATCCATTGAATCAAATAGCATGCCCTGAGTATCATGAAAGCCTAGTAAGACCTGTCCGCCATCATCTAGGAAGTTTAGTAGTCTCTCGCTATCTACATCACTTAACTCCAGTCTATCTCCCAATACCAACAGATTACCAGCCAATGAATCTTGCGCAAGTGTCTGGAATG
>JAHCMJ010000311.1 GCA_019192485.1 Cyclobacteriaceae bacterium HetDA_MAG_MS6
ATGGTAAAAACGCTGAAATGATGTTAGAACTTGGGAAGAGTAACTAAGAAAGTACTTAAATCACTTTTAGTCATTAGCTCCGTGGCGGCGCTGTTCGTTATTGGGACAAACCTTTGGGTAGTGCTTAGTACCGCGGATCAAGTACATTTTGATGCTGAAGAAATCACCGGGCAAGAGGTGGTGCTACTTTTGGGAACCAGCAAGAATACTTCCTCCGGCGAACTCAATCAATTTTTTGATCAAAGAATCAATTCCGCTGCACAGCTATATAATTCCGGAAAAATTGCCCATATCTTGGTAAGTGGTGATAACCGGACTAACTACTACAACGAACCTAGAGATATGTATCAAGCTCTTGTAGAAAAGGGTGTTGCTAAGGAGGACGTCACACTTGATTTTGCAGGATTGAGAACTTTAGACTCTATTATTAGAGGGAAAAAGATTTTTGGATTGGACAGTTACATCATTGTGACTCAGGAGTTTCATTGCTATAGGGCACTTTTCATAGCCAATAAATATGATATAGCGGCAATATCTTTTGCCGCTGATGATCCTGACTATTTGGCTTGGAAAATCTATCTTAGAGAAGTCATTGCCAGATCACTCGCTGTGCTGGATCTCTATGTGTTCAACAAGGAGCCCAGGTATTTAGGACAACAAGAACCCTTGGAACTTTAGCTAATGGCAAAGAAGTTTTTTTTAACCCCCGTTCTAGCATTAGTTGCTGGAATAGTCCTCTTTTATTTTGTAGGCTCTTCAGCAACGCTGCGTAAGGAAGAGTACAACGTAGTAAAAACATACACCAGTGCTCGGCTCGATCCAGCTCCAGACACACTTACGGTTCTCACTTATAACATTGGCTATCTATCTGGCATGACAAACAATCTGGGCGTGAGCCGTTCAGAAGAACTATTTAGCGCTCATGAAGCAAGAGTGGTTGAATTGCTCAATGATTTGAGACCTGACCTGGCTGGGTTTCAAGAAATAGACTTTGAGTCTAGTCGCTCTTTGCAAACTCAGCAGCTCGACTTGATAGGGGAAAGCTGTGGATATGCCAACGGTTTCCAGTCGATTAACTGGGACAAAAGGTATGTTCCATTTCCCTATTGGCCTCCTAAACATCATTTTGGGAAGATTCTATCCGGTCAAGCGATTGTCAGCAGGACTTTCTTGAAAATGGATCAAACTATTGTGCTTTCAAAACCGGTCAATGCACCTTTCTACTACAACTCTTTTTATTTAGACAGGTTGATACAGATTGCCGATTGGAGTATAGGTGATCAAGTGGTAAAAGTGATGAATGTGCATTTGGAAGCATTTGACCTAGAGACACGTCTCATACATGCGAAAGTTGTTAAGGACCTATTTGAATCTTTTTCGGCAGATATGCCGGTATTGCTAATAGGTGATTTCAATAGTGAACCTCCTTATGAAAAAGAGGATGATGCCATGTCTATTATCCTCAGAGCCAATCACATTTCATCAGCCATATCCCAAGAGATGTATCAAGATAATCCATCTATTTATCATTCATTTGATAGTGGAGAACCTTTCAAAATGATTGACTACATTTTGTTTAATGAGAATTTCATCAAGCAGGTGGATGCGCGAGTAGTACATGAGGCCAGAGAAATATCGGACCACTTACCTGTGATCATGAAGTTTACATTTGTTGAGTAAAATGATGTCGATCATCGTTCAAATAGAAAGGTTTTTTTGTATTTTCGAGCGATTTTAAAAAGTAAGACCACCACTGTATGATCCAGGAATTTGAACACCTAAGGGAAGACGAAGTTCAGACACTACTGAAGGCGCCAGTTTATGTAGCTATTTTAATAGCAGGTGCTGACGGTAAGATCGACAAAACTGAGAGAAAAGAGGCTGTAGATATTGCAAGAGCTAAGCAAAGCAGGGCCAGGGAACAACTGGTTGATTACTACAAAGAGGTTGGAGATGCATTTGAGCAAAATTTGAACCAATTGATCACAGAGCTTCCTGATGATGCTGATGAACGGATTTCGGCTATCACATCAGAGTTGAGGAAGTTAAACTATATCCTGCCGAAGATTGACAATAACTTCTCAGTCAAGCTCTATGCCAGTCTAAAGGAGTTGGCGAAGAAAATTGCCGAAGCTTCCGGAGGAATACTGGGGTATCTATCAGTGAGTTATGAAGAAGCGAAACTCATGGACCTCAAAATGATCACAGATCCAGCCAAGTAAAGAACTGAGCAATTATAATATATAGAAGCCATCTGGACAAGATGGCTTTTTTTGTACAAAGGTCTTGAGAAAATACTAGGAGCATGTCAGATTCACCACTGGTATCCATCATCATGGCCGTCAAGGACGAAGAGCACTACTTAGCAGAATGCCTGGATTCGATATTGGCTCAGACATATCCAAACTGGGAACTGATTGCCGTAAATGATCACTCCAGTGATCGAACTCCGGAAATATTGACGGACTACCAGTCAGGCAATCCCAGGATCAAAGTGTATAACGGTGTAGGTCACAAGCTGATACCCACTTTACAGTATGGGTATGATCGCTCATCAGGTGTACTTATCAATCGCATGGATGCCGATGACAAAATGCCGAAAGATAAACTGGAAATAATGGTCAGGGAATGGATGAAGTATGGCAAGGGTACAATCGTAGCTGGAGGGACAAAGCATTTTGTGGATCATGGAGAAGTGGGGGGTGGCTTTTTGAAGTACGAGGACTGGCTCAACCACATAGCGAAAACTAATACACACTATCAGGAGATATATCGAGAGTGTGTAATCCCCTCTCATTGTTGGCTGGCTCATAAAGATGATTTTGAAGCTGTAGGTGCTTTCGACCCAATTGTTTATCCAGAAGACTACGATTTATGCTTTCGGTTTTACCGTGAAAAATTGAATATCGTAGGTATAGACCACGTACTTCACTTTTGGAGAGATCATTCTACACGTATCTCTCGTACCTGGCAGGAGTATGAAGATAATAGATATTTTGAGTTGAAGTTGAAATACTTCTACGAATTAGATCGCAACTCAGAAAGACCTCTGGTAGTCTGGGGTGCTGGTAAAAATGGAAAGGATCTCATGAAATTAATTTTAGAAGAGGAGTCGAACGTAACCTGGGTCTGTGATAATGAACATAAAATAGGTAAGGATATCTACAACATTCGCATGAGGCATTTCAGTATCATCCAGGATCTTACTTTACCCCAAATCATTGTCGCAGTTGCTGCACCAGAAGCCAGAGATGCTATTATCGGTACATTAAACGGTTGGGGTAAGCGACCAGTTGACGATTTTTGGTTTTTTACATGATCAGTTTAGCATCAAGAAACTAGTGAATGGAGACAAATACAACACCACTTTCACTATCTTATCATCCAATGCCAATTACTACCAATACCATAGTGCCACCATTGCGGCTGGTTTTCCTGATGTGGCTGATGTTTGCTATCCAGTTCAGCACAGGATACGATTTGGGATTCTTGGGGATTTCACCTCGGACGATTAATGGACTAATAGGCATTTTTACAGCACCACTTATCCATGGCAACCTCAACCATCTGATCTCAAATACGTTGCCGATGTTGTTTTTAGGAGCTACACTTTATCTTTTTTTTCCGAGAATTGCTTCGCAAGTATTCATTCAGTGTTATTTCCTCACCAACCTTTTTGTTTGGGTCTTTGCCAGACCATTCTACCATATTGGAGCCAGTGGCTTGGTGTATGGTATAGCCTTTTTCCTGATATCCTTTGGGTGGTTTACCAAGCACCCAAAATCTATACTTGTTTCCGTTGTAGTAGTCCTCATCTATGGAGGACTTGTATATGGCGTGCTTCCTCTCAATTCCCACATAAGTTGGGAGTCACACCTGATGGGAGCCATTGTGGGAGTAGGGTCAGCTTATGGCATTTCTAAGGCAAGGAAAAGCTAATATTTATAGTTTTTTGGCTAAAAATATTAGTATTTTTACTCATGCAAGATGAGTACATAAAAGGAAAAGGTGCACAGATCAATCCATCCAATAAATTTCTATCACAGCGTCTGTTAGCTGAGCATATTGAGGGCTTAGATGAGCCGTTATTGGAGGGGAAACCCAAAACACAGGTCTTTTTTGAGCATCCGAAAAAGGTCGTCAATAAGGTTGATTATCCGGATTTGAAGATGCTATCTATCAATCCCTACCAAGGTTGTGAGCATGGATGTATCTATTGCTACGCACGCAACTCACATGAGTATTATGGTTTTAGTGCAGGACTGGATTTTGAAACCAAGATCATTGCCAAACCTGATGCTGCAAAAGTTTTGGAATCACAGTTTCTGGCTAGGTCCTGGAGATCAGCTCCTGTGATGCTTTCAGGCAATACAGATTGTTATCAGCCGCTAGAAAAGAAACTGAAAATTACTAGGTCGCTACTCAAGGTCTTTTTGAAGTATCGCAACCCGGTGAGTATTCTGACTAAGAATGCACTCATTACCAGAGATGTTGATATTTTGAAAGATCTGGCAGGGCTTAATTTAGTTCATGTGGGTTTTTCGATTACTTCTCTACAAGAGGATATCCGCCGAGTACTTGAACCAAGAACTGCCAGCACTGTTCGCAAACTGAAGGCTATTGAGCTTTTTTCAAAAAATAACATCCCCGTCATGATAATGAACGCACCGATCATCCCAGCGATTAACCATCATGAGATTCCGCAAGTTCTCAAAAGTGCCTCGGACGCAGGGGCAAGACAAGCAGGTTATACTGTGGTCAGGTTAAACGGCAAAATAGCAGAAATAGCAAGGGACTGGCTGCAAAAGACCTTCCCTGATCGGGCTGACAAAGTTTGGCATCTTATTCAAGATATGCACGATGGCAAGGTCAATGACACGGAGTGGGGAAGAAGAATGGCTGGTGATGGTAATATTGCTGATATGATTCACCAACTGTTCACCGTATCCAAAAGAAAATATTTTGGTAGTAGAACTATGCCTGAATATGACCTTAAGCTATTTAGGAGAGGGGGTAACTATCAACTTTTCTAAAAAAAAGGAAGGGTCCGCAAAAGCGACCCTTAATCCTTTCTAATCTTTGGAGTTTGCCGAAAGGTAAAATGCGGCGCCTGCCAGAGCTATATCTTTAAAGAAACTAGGCATAGCGTCAGGCATGCCAGGTAAATGGATCAGAACTGCGAAAAGTAACAACATGATACCAAGTAGCATGGTGGCAAGTTTTGCCTTTTTGTTAATGACTATGGCCACAGCAGCAAGAATTAAGGCTACACCGGTCAAGTAGACCCAGAATACTGCTC
>JAHCMJ010000312.1 GCA_019192485.1 Cyclobacteriaceae bacterium HetDA_MAG_MS6
AAGCGCTCATGCGTATGGATGGCAGGATTGAGTCAGTAGACTTCCAGAAAGGAGGATCGATGGAAAGTAGCTCGGCAGATCAGGTCCCAATCACAGCAGTAATCACTTACCAAAGAGGAGTAAGGATCGACGAAAACAGAGATATACGCTACATACAAAATAGCTTACAGCGTGTATTGTTAAGTCATGGGGAGATCCAAGAACATATTGACTTCAACGATCAGGGTCGACTCAATTACGCTATCAACAACGAAGGTCGCAGATCGACAATCAAAATACATGGAATTGGAATGGTGCGGCATGCCGCCCAGCTTTATGAAGCCGGGTATTGTATCCTGATCATGCTTATCCTGCTTTGGATTTGGAAAAACAAGAGAAATAGCCTGCCAGAAGGGTTCAGTTTTGGGTTATTCATGATGATGCTCTGGTCACTTCGGTTTGTAGACGAATTTTTCAAAATGAATCAAGAAGATTTCGAGGCTGATTTATCTCTTAACATGGGTCAGTGGCTCAGCATCCCCATGTTTCTTCTCGGCCTGGTAGTCATGCTTTGGTCTTTGAAAAACGGCGTGAAAACTGAAAAAGGGTAGATAGTTTTGTCCGTAATTTACTCTACCCTGATCTTTTCATTCACAATGCGGGAAAGCTCCTCTAAGTTGCCAGACTCGAAAAGTTTGGGAAGTTCTACTAAAGGTGTGTCTTTGGAAATAGGCTTGTAGTTGATATAGTCCTGAAAAAGTATTCCACCCTTTTCTCTCCGATTATAAGCTTCTCTAAATCTAACGCCTCCTCCATCTGTTTGGTAGTTGTAAGCCAGGTAATCCAGGGTTTTTTCTCGTTCATGAAACCAATAGAGGTATTCATCTTCAAAATCTTTTCCACCTTCTTCCTCCACGAAAGTGACTTTTATCCCCAGGTAGCGTTCGCCTTTGATTTGAGTAGTCCCTGCGTATTGCTTTTGTACCGCAACATCCCGTAATAGCAATGGCAACTGAAAAAAGTAAAGCACAGAGTTTACGGAATTAGCGTATTTGCCTGACCACTCCTCGGTCAACGCAATGGGCTGGCCATTTAGATGTCTTGTGAAAGTTTGACTATTGATCAATGTATCTGTGACCAATCCAAGACTATCTGTGAAGGATCTCGTATATATGTATTGATCAGACTCACGCCAGACACTGTATTGTTTGCCTCTAAAGTCAAAAATCACCTTCTTACTGTCAAACAATTGTGCTCCGTGCCCTTCGATGGCATCCTTGATGATTTCCTGCGGTTCCGAATTGGTCGGTAAGCATGACCACACGGCGTTGGCCAAAATAAGCAGGTATGCATATTTCATTTTAGGTTGTTTTACGAGTCATATACGTGCGTCGTACTGGCTAGTTAATCGCCATGGCACCAACTGTTGGGGAACTGACATTCAGTCCAAGTCAATAACATTTTGGAATAAGTGACGTTTCTGGTCCGGTTTCTGATGTGCAAGGTATCTTAGCTAACAATTGTATTATCCCATAGCTCAACTGAATGCGCATTACGAAAAAAATCTTTCTAATCTTACTGATTGGCTTAGTGGCCTGCCAAAAGGAAACACGTAAATCTGAGGAATATACAGAAGCTGTAGTACCCCCATCCTATTTCAGCACAAAAATCAAGTTACCTGCTAATCGTTTACAGGAAGCCATCGGTCAAACGCTCCCAAGACTACTGCTTGACAACAAAATCAAGCTTAACAAACAAAACGACAGCTTAAAATTGACCATAGTCCGTCGTGGAGGTCTGGATGTGTCTATAGCGGGTGAAATGATCAGCACGTCTATACCGCTATCGGTATCCAGTGTACTTCAGAAGAAGGTATTTGGCATAACTGTAAGCAACGAGGACAATCCGGTAATTTTTGCTGCAGACGTCAAAATGGACTTCATGATAAGGTTGGAAGAGGACTGGAACATTTCCTTTAACTGTAGTTGGCAAGGTCTAAAATGGATTGAAAAACCCGTACTTGATATCATGGGATTCCAGCTTTCCATTGAGGATATAGTAGAGGAGCAAATCGCTAACAATCGCGAGATACTGGAAAGTGTCATCTGCAAAACCCTAAACAGGACCATTTCAACGAGAAATATCTTTGACAAAGTCTGGCAAGATCTTCAGAAGAACAACGCTGTAACGAAAGTACCTTTCCCTCTATATCTAACCTTGCGGCCTGAAGATTTAAAGGCAAAAATCTTTGCATTAGGTCATGATACATTGTCTATTCAAGCCATCTATCAAGGAGGAATTCATATCTGGAATAGGACTAGAAATCGGGACTCCACACTGGCGCTTCCATTGAGGCAAGATCCTGTAGGCTCAAAAGAAGCATTTAGTCTATATGCAGATCTCAGAATTCCATATGCTAAAATCCAGGAGATTGTAACCAAGCATGCGTCTAACTACCCGCTATCATATAAGGAGTATTCAGGCAAAATCGAAGAAGTGCAAATTCACCCACATCAGGGCCGAATAGGAGCGACGGTCATTACTTCTGGCGACCTCAAGGGTAAAATTTTGGTGACAGGTATTCCTTACCTAACTCACAAGTTTATAGTTGGTCTCAAGGACATTGAATACGAAATACTAGAGGCTGACCAATGGATGCGCTTGACAGATCTGGCCATTCACAGCACAGTCAAATCCTATCTCAAAGAGATGCTCAAATATGACGCAAGTGAGTTTTTTCAAAACTTGGATCGGTCTATCACTCAAGGAATCTCAAAATCCAAACTTGCCAACAAGATGGATATACAGCTCTATTTTGATCATATCGAGTTATATGATCAAGGTATTCTCCAGGAAGAGCTACAGCTAGTTTGTCTGCTTGAAGGTAAAAGCAGCATAATCCTCAAGAACCTTAAATTGAAAAAATAAACCTATGTTCCCTTGAACTGTTGAAGAAACCTCAGGTCATTTTCAGAAAAGAGCCTAATGTCATCTATTTGATACTTGAGCATAGCTATCCGCTCTATGCCCATACCGAAAGCAAACCCACTGTACTCCTTTGGGTCCACGTTCACGCTTTCAAGGACATTGGGGTCTACCATTCCGGAGCCACCGATTTCCACCCATCCTGTATGCTTACAGATTTTACATCCTTTGCCTTTACATATGAAACAGCTTATGTCAATTTCAGCGCTAGGTTCTGTAAACGGGAAAAAAGATGGCCTCAATCGAATCTTGGTGTCCTTACCAAAGAGTTCTCGAGCAAAGTGATAAAGTGTTTGCTTCAAATCCTTAAAACTGACATTTCTATCCACATACAAACCTTCTACCTGATGGAAAAAACAATGTGCTCGCGCTGAAATAGCCTCATTGCGATATACCCTACCCGGCATGATCGCTCTTACAGGAGGCTGTTGCTTTTCAAGTAGCCTGATCTGGACATTAGAGGTGTGAGTCCGAAGCAAAACATCCGGATCTTTAGAAATAAAGTACGTATCCTGCATCTCTCTGGCAGGATGATTTTCAGGAAAATTCAAAGCAGTGAAATTGTGAAAATCATCCTCAATTTCAGGACCTTCTTCCACATTAAATCCCTGCCGCTCGAAAATCTGTATGATCCTATTCTTGACTTTGTTCAGTGGGTGAATAGTCCCCGTCTGCTTAACGGGTGGCAGAAACATATCAATCGATGCTGCATCCGACGACTGTTCCCTACTTTTTAGGTCATTGACCAGTTCTTGAAACTTGGTTTCGGCAAGGTTTTTCAGATTGTTAAGGGCAGCACCAAACTCCTTTTTCTGCTCGTTAGGTACATTTTTAAACTCTCCAAATAGATCTCCGATTACGCTCTTCCTGCTGATAAATCTCATCCGGAACTTTTCCAGCTCATCCTGAGATTGAGCGGCAGCTTTTTCTAGTTCTTCTCTTAACCTTTCTATGTGTTCAAACATGCTGAGGACATCTATTATAGAAAAATACAAATCAGGTTTCAGGTAGGAAATACCTGATCATTGACCCGCTTTTATCAAGCCAACAAAAATAGACAGAAAATCAAAACGAAAAGTGCAGCTTAAGCCGACTTTGAGATCGTAAATTCTCGCTGAGATATTTGCTTGGCATTTTTGATTCTGAATCTCAATCTGGTATCGAAGGTGATACCAAAAACAATTGCCATTGACAATTGACCTATTAGGAGTAGTGAATTGCCAAACTCTTGCAAAGCAAGTGTACCCACCATGATTGCCAGGTTTAGCGCCACCAGCAAGAGCGTAGCCTGCGCATGATCAAATCCTTGTTTCAGAAGGACGTGATGAATATGGCGTTTGTCCGGAACAAATGGATGACCCCCGGATAGTAGTCTTAAGATAAAAACCCTGAGTGTATCGTAGATGGGAACAATCAGCAGACTTGTTGCCACTGCCACAGGAGATGAGATCACAACAAAACCGTCACCAGTTCCAGCACTAGAGATATTGATAAAGCTATATAGTAATACGGTTAACATGAAGCCTATGAATATAGAGCCAGTATCTCCCATGAATATCTTCGACGGATACCAATTGAAAAACAAAAACGCAAGGACAGCACTTGTAATAGACAATGAGATAATTGCCAGTGTCTCATGACCTGAAGAGTAGAACCAAAGGCCTAGAAAACCGGAAGCAAGAATGCCAATACTCCCTGCTAGCCCATCAATGCCATCGATCAGATTGAAAGCATTGGACATCGCCATGATAATGAAAATACTCAAACCTATCGACAGATACATTGGTAGCTCCTCCACACCAAAGAGACCGTACAGACCCTCAAGACGAATGCCAGCATATTGCACTACTAAAAAAGCTGAAAGCCCCTGAATGACTAGTTTGTGCCTAGCCTGCAGACTGGAGATATCGTCACGTACACCCAGAATAAATAGAAGGATCATTCCGGCCAAAAGAAACTTATAGTTGGCTAATTCGGAAAATGGCAATACAATAAATAGTGAGAGTATAATACCTGTAAAAATGGCAATCCCTCCTAGTGATGGTGTACTCGTCTTATGAATCTTGCGCCTATCCGGAGCATCGAGTAGGTTGATAGCGGTGAACACCCTAATGATGAGAGGCATTAGAAAAAATGTGACTAAAAACGCTATGCTAATTACTACTAGTGGCATGTACGGCGGTCAGATTGATAGTGTCTGCAAGTATATGGAGAATGCATAACAAAGTATAATTTTTTCGATGAATAGTACAATTTGTTAGGTAAAAGAGAATTTCAACCGATAAATCCACCAAATTTCGACTTTTTAAGTAT
>JAHCMJ010000313.1 GCA_019192485.1 Cyclobacteriaceae bacterium HetDA_MAG_MS6
CAGAGAGCGTGGCGGAAGAGATGGATGCCGAGGATATGCTCTTTATCTTATACACATCAGGTTCGACGGGTAAGCCCAAAGGTGTTGTGCATACTTGCGGTGGCTACATGGTTTACAGCTATTACTCTTTTCTAAATGTTTTCCAATACTCACAGGGCGATGTATATTGGTGTACTGCAGATGTAGGTTGGATTACAGGCCACTCCTATATTGTTTATGGCCCACTGCTGGCCGGTGCTACCACCTTGATGTTTGAGGGTGTCCCTACCTATCCCGATGCAGGGAGATTTTGGGAAATCATAGACAAGTACAAAGTCAATCAATTCTATACTGCACCTACGGCTATTAGAGCTTTGCAAGCGCATGGATTGGAACCATTAGAGCCATATTCACTAGAATCATTGAAAGTGATTGGTTCTGTTGGTGAGCCAATTAATGAAGAGGCATGGCATTGGTATCATGACCACATTGGAAAAGGCAACTGCCCGTTGGTAGACACCTGGTGGCAAACGGAGACAGGAGGAATCATGATTTCAGCCCTGGCTGGGATCACTCCTAACAAGCCGGCGCATGCTTCTCTGCCCTTGCCTGGAATACAACCTGTTATTGTAGACCCAGAGGGCAATGAATTGACAGGGAATAACGTTGAGGGTAATCTTTGCGTGAAATTTCCTTGGCCGTCAATTCTGAGAACAACATATGGCGACCATGATCGATGCCGGCAAACCTATTTTTCCACATATAAAGGGATGTACTTTACCGGAGATGGAGCAAAAAGAGATCATGACGGATACTTGAGAATACTAGGTAGGGTAGATGATGTGATCAATGTTTCCGGGCATAGAATGGGTACAGCGGAAGTGGAAAATGCCATCAATGAGCACCCTAAAGTGGTAGAATCTGCTGTTGTTGGCTACCCACATGATGTAAAAGGTCAAGGTATTTACGCATATGTGATATGTGATATGGAGGGCCGAACAGAAGAGAATCTTAAAAATGAGATTAGAGAAACGGTCAACAAGATCATAGGACCAATAGCGAAACCAGATAAGGTACAGATAGTGCCCGGACTGCCTAAGACTCGTTCAGGAAAGATTATGCGTCGTATACTACGTAAGGTTGCTAGCGGTGACACAACAAATTTGGGTGATACCAGCACATTACTGAACCCCGAAGTAGTAGAGCAAATTATTAAGGGAGCTTCTTAGTAGAACTCAAGAGCTAAAGTCGTCGGAGTCTTCGTCAAACGGTCCGACCCCAGGTGGGTTGAACAATCCCCATCGGTCGATTTCGTAATCCCATGGATCAAAGGTGCTGATCCACTCAATAAAGAGGAGCCTGTATTGCTCGATCTCTTCACGTATGAGGTCTAGGTATTGCACTTCATGAAAATCAGACATTTCCAGTCCGCGACAATGGACCAATAGATCCCTTGCTGCCTTTCTGATGATGGCAGCACACTCCATTTTCATATCGTAAAGACCCATACCCTCGGCTCCCGCTACCTTTGTCGAAAGCAAGAGAGCATCTTCCGTCATTAGCCTCTTATAGATATCCAACCCTTCATCTCCATCCGGTATCAAGGCAACGATCTTGGATGTTAGATCGTAAATTTCCATGCCCTTCTGGTGAATAGGCATGTCATGGAGATTCAAGCCGTCCTCTTCCTCTTCGTCCATGTCAAAAATTCTTCTTTAATTCGCTAATCTAGCATTTATCCGGTTAAAAATATGGAACAAAGATCATTTGGTAGATCAGGTATTGAGGTATCCAGAATGGGTTTAGGGCTTGCTGCTTTGGGTAGGCCGGGATATATCAATCTAGGACATCAGCAAGACTTAAAAAAAGACTACAATGTGCAGAAAATGCTCGAACATACGCACAGGATGCTTGATACAGCTTTAGCCGCGGGGATCACTTATTTTGATGCAGCACAATCATACGGTAAGTCCGAGCTCTTTTTATCGGATTGGTTGCAGAAAAAATCTGATCAAATTGTAGTCGGGTCAAAGTGGGGCTATTATTATACAGCAGATTGGCAGGTAGCGGCGGAGCATCATGAGATCAAGGAGCATAGTATAACACGATTGAATGCACAATGGCCAGAGAGTCATAAGCGATTGCGGCCTTATCTAAAACTATATCAAATCCATTCTGCTACGTTTGAGAGTGGCGTGTTGGAAAATAGAAAGATTCTGGAAAGACTGGATGAGATTAGATCAGAAGGGATTGTTATAGGGCTTTCATTGAGTGGTTCAGGTCAAAAGGAAGTGTTGGAAAAAGCGCTTACTATCCGTGTCCAGAGCGAACCTTTGTTTGGTAGTGTACAAGCTACTTACAATGTCCTGGAAACATCAGTAGGCGAAAAGTTGAAAGAGGCTCATGATCTTGGTCTTGGCATCATCATTAAAGAGGGAGTAGCAAACGGTAGATTGACAAGCCGAAATGTCGATTCGACATACATTTCTTTACTTGAGCAAATCGCCAAAGAGTATTCCAGCTCAATAGATGCTGTTGCGCTGGCTTATATCTTATCTCAGGGGTTTGTAGATATCGTGCTTAGTGGCGCTGCTACTCCCGAACATTTGACATCCAACTTGAATGCTATGGACATCAACTTGGAGAAAAAGCATATAGAAGATTTATTGAAACTAAAGGTAGATCCCAAGTCCTACTGGTCTGAAAGGAGTCGAATGCAATGGAACTGAAGAGGCCCCGAAGGGCCCTATCCAACCAGCATTGGTCACTGAAGCAACCAAAGGAAGATTTTTTGCTGACAATTCTGCTTACAAACAGCATCTATGAACTATCTGCAAAGCAAGTAGCGATATAAGAGGTTTAGCAAAAAAAGCGAAAATTCGCTAATAAAAAATATTCTCTTTTGATTTCTTATCTTTGCTACTATGCCATCTAAGATTTTTGAGCTCCGACATATTTTTGGATTGAAACTCAAGGAGTTGCGGTTAGAAAAGGGCATTACATATCAAGAACTAAAGGATAAATCAGGCTTATCGGTATCTTACCTAAGCGAAATAGAAAGCGGTAAGAAGTATCCTAAGGGTGATAAAATTGCGTTGTTAGCCGAGGCCCTGGATGTAAGCTATGACGATTTGGTATCGATCAAGGTGCCTAAGAAGCTGCAACCTGTCATTAATCTCATTGAATCCGATTTTTTCAAGGCTTTCCCATTGATCCAATTTGGCTTAAGTCCTCAGAAGATCATAGAGATCATCTCTCAGGATCCAGACAAGACCAATGCATTCATCAATACGATCATGCAGATTGCTAGGAATTATGAGATGAAACAGGAGCATTTTTATTATGCTGCTTTGAGATCCTACCTGGAGTTACAGAATAACTATTTTGAAGAATTGGAGGACGAAGTAGAAGGCCTCCACCTGGAGTTTATAGAATTGAAAGAGGTCCCTTTTCAGCCTGAGCTGTTAGAGGATATCTTATTAAAAATAGGTGTCAGAACTGATTATAGGAAGCTTTCGGAGTTTGAAAGCTTGAAAGACCTGCGATCATTGTATCATCCTCGGCAGCGTTTACTTCACATCAATCAGGGGCTCACCAAAGGTCAGAAGAATTATTTGTTAGGTAGGGAGATTGCTTTTCAGTGGCTAAAGTTTAAAAAACGTTCGTTGAGTACTCCTCCACAGGGCAAGCATGACTTTGAAGACATACTCAATAATCATATGGCATCTTATTTTGCTGCAGCATTGATTATGCCTCAGAAGGAGATGACTCGTGATTTGAAGGCTTTTGGAGCGCAAAGGAAATGGAATGAATCAGATTTTTTGTCCTTTTTGAATAGGTATGATGCTACACCTGAAATGGTCCTACAGCGGATGACTACTATTTTACCAACCTTTTTTAACGTACAAAACCTCTTCTTCCTTAGATTTCTACACTCTGACGGAAAATTTAGTTTGACCAGAGAGCTCCATTTGCCTGGAGCCCATAACCCTCATGCAAACGAGTTGAATGAACATTATTGCCGAAGGTGGATCGCAACTAGTATCATCTCCGAGTTAGAGAAGGACAAAGATAAAAATGGTTCTCGGATGATAGCAAAAGCGCAAATTTCCGAGTACCATGATTCTCCTAATGCATATTGTTGTTTTTCCATTGCCTTTCCGAATGTCTCCAACCCATCGGAGTCTATGAGTGTGACCATTGGCTTTTTGATGGATAAAGCACTCGGTAAGTGGATCAAATTTTTAGATGATCCTGCTGTAGATAGAAAAGCAGTAAATGTGACTTGTGAGCGTTGTGTGATAGCTGATTGCAAGGAGCGAATGGCTCAACCCATTATCGTTGGAAAACAAAGTGCTGAAACCGCAATGCTGGCAGACATAGAGGAGATACTGAAAGAGAAGCAATAAAAAAGCCCCACTACTGTGAGGCTTCGTATTGACAACAATTTGAATATCAACTACCACACATCTCGCATCCTTCCGGATCATCGAGAGAGCATTGCATAGCTTGTTGATTGTAATTTTTCTGTTCTTCCGCAGCGTGTTGTTGCATTTCTGCACCACTACCTGGTTGCGTGACAGGTGCCGAAACTGTCTCAGCTTGCGGCTTGGCTTGCTGCTCTTTCTCTACTGTAAACTTGATAGCATCTGTGGCAGCTTTAGTTCTCAGGTAGTACATGCCTGTTTTTAGTCCTTTTTTCCAAGCATGGAAGTGCATAGATGTCATCTTACCAAAGTTAGCATCCTGCAGGTGGATGTTTAGACTTTGACTTTGACAGATGTAAGCACCTCTATCAGCTGACATATCGATGATACTCTTTTGGGAGATTTCCCATACAGTCTTGTATAGCTCTTTGACATTTTGAGGAATCTCAGGGATATTCTGTATAGATCCATTTTCCGCTTTGATCTTGTTCATCATGGTGTCGTTCCACAGTCCAAGATCGATCAAATCTCTCATCATGTATTTATTAGCCACAATGAATTCGCCGGATAGTACTCGTCTCACATACAAGTTAGAGGTGAATGGCTCAAAGCACTCGTTATTGCCTAGTATCTGAGAGGTAGAAGCAGTTGGCATAGGTGCTAATAGCAATGAGTTACGCACACCGTGCTTTTTGACCTTTTGTTTTAGATCATACCAATCCCAACGATCAGAATCGGGAGTCACGCCCCACATGTCAAATTGGAATATACCTTTAGAGACAGGTGATCCATTAAAAGTTTGATAAGCGCCATCTTTCTGTGCTAGCTCCATGGAAGTCTCCATGGCTCCGAAGTA
>JAHCMJ010000314.1 GCA_019192485.1 Cyclobacteriaceae bacterium HetDA_MAG_MS6
GGACTATCCGCCGCCGGACAATCGGTTTTAGCAAGCACAGCATGGATTGCCATTTGGTGGATTACAGATGCAATTCCAATCGCGGCTACATCCCTGCTTCCAGTGGTGTTGTTTCCGCTAACCGGGAGTGTCGATATCAAGAGTACCACGACGACTTATTACAGTCCTTTGATCATGCTTTTTTTGGAAGGTTTCATTATTGCCCTGGCTATAGAAAAGTGGAACCTTCATCAGCGCATTGCACTAAACATCATTAAGCTGATCGGCACCAATAGTAGTAGGATTGTCTTGGGTTTTATGATAGCTACTGGTTTTTTGTCCATGTGGATATCTAATACTGCCACCGCATTGATGATGCTACCAATTGGTATGGCCATAGCAAAAAAAATCGGAGACCTTCAAATCGGAGATCATGGAGAAAGCATCAAGTCATTTGACAAGTCATTGATGTTGGCTATTGCCTATGCAGCATCTATTGGAGGTATGGCTACACTGATCGGGACACCTACCAATGCTATATTCTCAGCAGTCAGTATCGAGTTGTATGGACGGGAAATTTCTTTTGCCGAATGGTTTTCTTTTGGTTTGCCAATCAGTGTTTTGCTAATTGTAATTGGATGGATTTATCTGACAAAGGTCATGTTTAAATCAAATCTGGAGGGTATTGTTGCGGCTAAGGAAGAGATAAATGAACAGGTAAAGTTACTTGGCCGTCTGACATACGAGGAGCGTTCTGTTCTTATTGTTTTTTCTCTAACTGCACTTGCGTGGATACTGAGGTCGTTCGTATTAGTCAAATTCTTACCTGGGATCAATGATACCACGATCGCTATCTTTGGAGGATTAGCGCTATTTGTTTTCCCATCAAAGGACAAGTCGGTAAAATTGATGGATTGGGAGACAGTCAAAAAATTGCCTTGGGGCGTTCTGCTTTTGTTCGGAGGAGGATTGACTATCGCTCTAGGTTTCAAATCTTCGGGTTTGGCCGACTGGTTAGGAGGCCGGTTATCTGGCCTGAATCAATTTCATTTCGGACTTATCCTTTTGGTGGTTGTGATAATTGTTAACTTCTTTACGGAGATTACATCAAACGTTGCTACGGCATCTGTTCTGTTTCCGATTTTGGCTTCTCTCTCGGAATCCATTGGGGTGCATCCCTTTGGCCTCATGGCTGGTGCGTGCGTTGCATCCTCTTGTGCATTTATGTTGCCTGTGGCCACTCCTCCCAATGCCATTGCCTACAGCTCCGGATATCTCAAGATGAGTGACATGATGCGAACGGGTATTTGGATGAATATTATATCCTCCTTTATTCTGTTTTTATGCATCTATTTCCTGATGCCAATTGCCTGGGATATTGATTTATTAGAGTTTCCTGTCGGTTTCTAGAGCCATTTTCTCATCTCTACAGCAGTATAGGACTATTTTAGTGATGTACTATAGCAATTTTTGCAACGATTAGGGTCTTCTTTTCAGGAGCATTTGCGGTTGCCATCAGATTTTATTAGGCCAGTGTTCTCAAATCTGCCAACAGGTCTTGTCGGCTGGAGCAGGGTGATAGATTTAGTCCCCTGTGTCAGTGATCAATTTACTGGGTCTGCAAATTTTGAAGTTGAACAACTTCGAAGGGAATGAGATTAACTTAGGAAACTTGACTGATATTATTTATTTAGCGAAGGCTGTCTTCTAGGACTACTCTGAGACTATTAATGTGAGGGTGATTCACTGAGATCGGTCTAATAGTTCCATTGCCACACATGCATAAAGAATAGCTCCCAAACCACGAGGGTCACTTTTACGAGTTTTCTGGTTGTTGTATTCCTGATCAGAAAACAATATAGGTGTACCCTTAACAATGCCTTTGACTTTCCCTTTACCATCTATTTGCGTCAGCAATGAGTTCCATGCTTTTTCGAGTGCCGGTCCAAAAGCTTTTTCCGGAAGCCAGCCATTTCTGATACCTTCAGCAAATGCTCTGATAAACATAGCTGTTGAAGAGGTCTCCAGATAGGTCGACGGGTTATCAAGGACCTGGTGCCACCGGCCATCTTCAGATTGCACTTTGAGCAATGCGTGAGCGTGACTTCGGAATATCTTGAGCACCTCCTTCCTTTTTCTATGTTTTTTGGGTAGATGAAGTAAAAGTTCTGTTTTGGCCATCATCGTCCATCCATTGGCGCGTGCCCATTTGGAACTGGAGTGTTGATCAGTGCTTTGGAAGTGACCATGCCAGTATAGACCGGAAGTTTCGTCCTTCAGTATTTTGTCCATACCAATGACTTGGTGGATTGACTCTTCCAGGTACGCTGGTTTATTGAGTATTTTACTAGCTCGGGTCAGAAGCACGCTACCCATAAAAAGGTCGTCCGCCCATACCGTCAAAGAATCAGTATTAAGACGAGCCCAAACACCATCTTTGGTCTTGGGGCTTTTTGTGAGAATCTGGTCAAGTGCCTTATCTGCAAACGCTCGGTTGCCGGTTTTAGAAAGACGGCTTAAAAAGGGTACGGTTTGCATGCCAAAGTCATCCAATAACTTGTATCGAAAATAATGACCAAAGACAGAGTGAACATTGCCTATGCGATTTCGCTCCATTTCAATCTTAGGAAGTGACTCCTTGTAAAATTGAAGGTGATCCTCCACGAAATAGCTGTAATCAAGACTCTCAAAAGTAGCAGTGACCTGATCCATGGCGTCAAACGCCGTTCCGGTAAAATATCGCCAATCATCAATACCCAGAGGACTTTCCAATTCATAAACAAGTTGATTGCCTGGGATCTTCCATTCGTCATAGGAATGAATCTTTGCAAGATCAAGTATCTGGTCAGTATAGACATATGGTAGTTCTTCATCCCAGTAGACTTTGGATTTTGGCCAATTCAATTTTTTGGAGTTGGTGAGACCCAAATAGATTTTCTTACGATTGGTCGATGGCTTATAGCGAATAACAAGCTGACCTTCTCGTTGCATTCTTATGGGTAGCATATAGCGAAAATCACCCAGGTCATAGTCCAGTAATTGGAAGTCGACAGGCGATTTTTCTGTTGCAGACACGATCAATTTTTTGTCTAAGAAGACCTCAATATACCCGGGGTCAAAGCTCAGGGCCAGGTGAGGTTGATCCATGAATGGGTTGCTAGGATTTTTGGGGGAGAACTTTGCTGAAGTAACTAGGGTGAACTCCTTACCATTCTGTAATGAAAGATCAAATATCCAGATACCAGACTGTCTAAATGATGCTGGTACTTTTGATAGGTTTGTCTCGCTGTCAGAAACGTATCTATCGCAAATGGATTGAGCCACCGCTAAAGGAGATTGCCCATTTGCCAACGTTGTACTCAGTAATAGAATTAGAAACAAGGAAGAGTATGTTCCGATTATCTTCATAGGTAAATAACTAATGAGATACTCTCCCTCGTCTGTACATTTTGTTTATAGTTTCATTTCCCAACCAGGTTCATAGTCTCTGCTCCAGTATTTCATGGCTTCCTCATCATTCAGAATTCTGCCAGTGGAAGTATCGAGATTGAGCTTGCGTCCTAGTTTTTGAGCGTAATTGCCCAGGTGACATAACAAGTTGGTGGCCGCTCCTTCATCTATTGGCGAATTCTGCTGGTCACCATCTTTGATAGCACCAATGAAATTGGCCATGTGAAGTTTGTCCAGGAATCCTTCTCCAACTGTATTGGTTGTCGCACTTTTTTCGGCTTCTCTCACCTCTTTCAGGATATTACCATCCATGTCTTGAGCGGAATAAGTATTACGATCGAGTAGTATAGTGCCTTTTGTTCCGTGTATGGTCGCTCCTCTGCCTCGGTCATAATGACGAAAGTTGTTACAGCTTCGGCCTTCCCAGGAGATCATCTTTCCATCATCAAATTCATAGTTGACCACCTGCGTATCATAAAACTCCCAGTCATCGTTGTAATGAAACCTTCCCCCCGATGACGATACGCTTTTGGGATATTTTACGCCAAGTGCCCACCGGCAAATATCTATCTCATGCGTACCATTATTATTGATTTCCCCAGTACCATATTTCCAGAACCAATGCCAATTATAGTGTACATAGATGTCTTTATATGCCTCTCTGGGGGCAGGCCCCTGCCAAAGTTCCCAATCCAGCCATTCCGGTACTTCAGTTGCTTTACCATTGCCGATAGGCCCACGACGGTTGGAGTACCAGGCCTTGCCGTAATATACCTCACCAATTAGTCCATCTTTGATGTCTTTCATCGCTTGAATGGATGTCGGAGCCGATCGTTGCTGGTTCCCCATTTGAATGACCTTGCCGTATTTTTCTCTGGCTTCTACCAGTATTTCTCCTTCTCGGGGGTTGTGACTACAGGGCTTTTCTACATAGACATGTTTGCCGGCTTGTACCCCCATCAGGGCCATTGGCGCGTGCCAATGTTCCGGAGTAGCAATCAGTATTGTATCAACATCCTTGTTTTCAAGAAGCTTCCTGATGTCTGTATAGTTTTTTGCTTTTTTACCGAAAATATCTTTCACCAGTTTTCCTGTGACATCAAATTCTCGTTTGTCCACATCGCAGATGCCTAACATAGCTACATTTTTTTGTGCAGCAACGGCCTTGATTAGGGCTTTCCCTCTACCGTGAACGCCTACGGCAGCGAAATTCATCCGATCGTTTGCGCCAATGATATTGCCATAACTTTTCGCGGACATAGCCATGGATAGGCCTATTGTTCCTGCGGTTGTTTTCTTGATGAAATCTCTTCTGGATTTGGTATTCTTCATATTTATCTACTTAGAATTCGCGGATTTTGATACTTCGGAAATGTACGGTATTGCCATGGTCCTGCAATAGGATATGGCCTTCGGGCCATCGACCAAAGTTGGGCCAGTCTTTATATTTACTGTAGTTAACAAGGGCTTCAAACATATGCGAAAAGCGATCGTATTCCAGGGCCTTTTCGTTGTTGAGCCAGTGCTCTACTTCGCCGTTTCTAGAAATGATCCTGGCCTTGTTCCACTTGCCTATGCCTTTAAACATTCTTTCTTTGGAGCTGGCCGGGTTGGAAAGGTTTTTGGCGGTCATCAGATCGTAAAGTGATCCTAGCGTTCGATTGCCGGCTACACCCTTTTTAGCATCCGGATGTTTTTTGTCATCGAGAATTTGAAATTCACAACCTATAGCAGATCCTGCTCCTTTGTTAAGATTTGGGTCTACGAAGTATTTGATGCCACTGTTGGCACCTTCCGTGATCATAAACTCCAACTCCAGTTCGAAATC
>JAHCMJ010000315.1 GCA_019192485.1 Cyclobacteriaceae bacterium HetDA_MAG_MS6
TTTAAAGGTTTTTTTAAATCAAGCTACCTGTCTAGTTTTTTGGGGAAACTCCATTGAGCACCAACAACGTCTCTATGCATACATCACTATATACATACTGCCCACCTTTTTGGGCGGGGCTGTTGTCATACCAGTTAGCTATTGCCTGAGGGCTAAAGTAAATCGTGATGTTGCCACGGTTGATCAGTGATTGGTTATACTCAGACCAATTGGATACACGATATTTATCTTTCTTTTTACTGCGCTTGTGCTGATCCTTCTTTATCTTTGACATGGGTCGGAGAGTTTGAGTTTTTAGTTGTGGAAAACCAAAAATACAAACTTCCGGCCCATCTTCTAGTTTGGCTTATTCATGCAACAAAGCCCACCTGAACTACCGAAACATCTGTATTCGCAGTAAGATCAATACTGTAGTCATCGCCTTTTATAAGGTTAGCATCCATATTGGTGTAATCGGTATACCCATAACCATTTCCTGAACTATTATCAAGATTAGAGACTGCGACTCCTGTAATCCATTGATCCCAAGATAAGCCATAGCTATAACAATAGCTTTCTCCACAGCCCTGTGTTGTGGCAGTGATAGTGTTACTAAATCCACTATTATTTAAACTACAATTGGTCATAACCTGAAATTCGTAAGTGGAGCAAGGCTCACAATTCCCCCATATTACTGAGGAAGAGCTAAAACTTCCTCCATCTTCCCAAGTTACTGCCCCTTGCTTCCGACGTCTAGTGGTATAGTTATTAGCTTCGGCCACATCGTCCCAATCAAGTACAACATGTGACACCCCAATAGATTGAACTGTAAAATTATTGGGCAATGGACAAGGAGGAGCTATGATATTGACGGTGTAGTCCTCGACATCCTGGTTACCGCCAGTATTACACAGTAATGGGTAGGAATCTGGACTCATAGCAATACGCATACGCGTATTGCCTAAACTGGCAGTCCCTGAAACATCAAAGTTGGCAGTTGTCAATCCTGAATTGCTCCCCGTCACCGACAAGACCTGTTCGCCAGAATCACTAAAGTCTCCATCTGAATTATAGTCTATCCAGACCCTCCAGTATAAGGTCGTGGAAGCAACATCTGTACCCGGATCCAAACCTATATTATAACTACCACCTTGCTCTATATCAGCTATTAAGTTTGTAAAATTTGTATATCCATAGCCATTAGCAGAACTATTATTGAGGTTTGAAAATGTGACGCCCTCTATCCAATGATCCCAAGATAGCCCATAGTTATAGCAATAATCATCTCCGCACCCTATTGTGGTCAGCAGATAAGTCGGTGAAAAATCACTAAACACACCATCGCAATCACTCCTCATTTGTACTTCGTAACTGGTGCAGGGTTGAGCATTCCCCCAAACCATGGTCGAAGGGTCAGCAAACCAACTTCCATCAATCCAATTGGCATTTCCCAACCGCCGGATACGAGATTGGTACAAATCTGCACCTTGAACAAGGTTAGCGCTAAGCTGAAAATGAGAATAGCCTACTGAAGTAGAAGTTAACCCTGTAGGAGGTGTACAGTTGATTCCCTGAATATCTACCGTGTAATCCTCTACATCTCTTTCGCTACCTGTCGCACAATAACCAGGGTAAACATTTGGGTTTAGGGCGACCCGCATCCGAGTTGTTCCTAAAGGTACCGTTGCGGGAATATCTATACTTACAACTTCTGGGGTTGTACCACTTCCTGTAGTTGAAACTACCTGTTCGCCAGAATCTGCAAAATCACCATCTTGGTTAAAATCTATCCAAACTCGCCAATATACAGTAGACACATTGTTGTCTCTGTCAGGGTCTAAGGTAATATTGTAAGTTGTGCCTCTATCTAAAAATGCGGTTAAGTTTGTATAATTCGTATATCCGAATCCATTACCCGTAGAGTTATTTAGATTAGAGATACTTACACCTTCTATCCAGTTATTCCAACTGATGCCATAACTATAGCAGTAGTTATCACCACATCCTTCGGTGCTCGCAATTAAAGAACTACTATAATCTCCAAGACCATTACCACAATCTACTCGAACTTGGAATTCATAGGTAGTACAAGGCGTCATCCCTCCCCAATTGACACCAGGAGTTGTAAACACAGAACCTTCTGTCCAACTAGTGCCTCCCAAAACCCTGAAACGTGTCTGATAGCCTGTAGCCCCATTAACAGCATTCCAATCAAGTGAGATAAAAGCATAACCACTATTTGTTTCCTCTAATCCTGTAGGTGGTCCGCATAATACCTGACAGTTTAAATTACTGCGTGCAGTCGAATTGTAAAAACTGGCTCTTCC
The DNA here is from genome assembly GCA_019192485.1 of Cyclobacteriaceae bacterium HetDA_MAG_MS6. Lineage (GTDB taxonomy): Bacteria > Bacteroidota > Bacteroidia > Cytophagales > Cyclobacteriaceae > MS6. The sequence goes on from JAHCMJ010000315.1 coordinate 2,307, forward strand.
TAATTGCGCGCTTGAAAAGAAATCACGACAAGGTTGATAGGAATAAGACATTATATTGGAAGGGTCAGGTACAAATGCTTGCCCGTTAGCATCTACATAATTTCCAATATACTGACAAGACGTATTCACCTGTAAGCCACTGCAATCAATCCCTTGCAAACCTGGGTCTGCAGGAGTGTCACAAACGTTATCCCCAGCAAAACTACAGTTACTTCCATTAACAAGCTCGTCTGTAATTGGTCCGCAGTTGGTTTTTCCATGAGTATGATATAATCCCAAATAATGACCAATTTCATGTGCAAAGGTATTTCCGCTTGTCATACAACTTGATTTCACTAAAATCAAGTCAGAACTATTCTGCCATGGAAAATAAGCATATCCACAAAGGCTACCTCCTGAAGCACTGGTAAGATCTCCTCCTGGTATATATATATTAATAACATCTACCACCCCATGTATGGCATGGAGCGATGCCTCTTCTGATGGTTCAAAATCGAAGAACGTATTACTATTTATGATATTAGGAGGGCTGCATTCAAAAAAGCTGAGGTTCGCCCCACTGAATAAACTGTTTAAATTCGATAAAGCATTATCCCATGCTGAAATACTTAGCCCTCCAGTACCATTCGTTCTTCTTATAATGTGAGCCTGTACGGGAACACTTACCTGAGGGGCAGACAATTCATCAGAAAAATACTGCTCAACGTAGATATCTACTGCTTTTTGCAAACTATCCATTTTTGCAATGGAATATTCACTTGGTATTGCACCACAATCATCAATCATTTGAGCAATAACCTTAAAAGGAGAAAAAATTATAAATATCCCTAAGAGGGCAAGAGTGGCTCTTTTAGTCATAATGGGGTTCTGTTTAGGTGTTCTCGTACGATAAGAGTTGGGTCGAAAAATGCTCTTCTCGCCTTGCTTCAATCCTTAATTTATATATTTACATTTACATTGTCAATATCGTACAAAACCCCGAAATGCGATTAAACTTTTTCTTTGCAATTGCATTTTGCAAATCTTTTGCAAACAAATGAGCACAAAATCAAAATTTTGGAATGACGTCATCCAATATATAGAAAGTGACTTTGGCACTGAATCTCCTGGCCAATGGCGTAAACCTCAAATTGACTCTTTCTTAATACACTTCAGAAAACAACTACAACACCGATGCACAGAAGATAAGACACTAATCCAAGTTTTAGGGTGGGGACAGCCTAAAAATGGACAACAACCTGACGGGGCCACTATTTCATATGATTCTTTTCGAAGAATTTTTATTTCAAAAGAAAGCAAAGGAAATAGAACTACTCGAAATATGTTTGCCATTTATATGGGCTACCTTTCATATGAAGACTATTACACAAAAAAGAGTATTGAAGGTATATCACATATCAAAAATAAAGACAAGTCCGAGAACAATAAAAAACCTCTGATTAAAGAACAAGAATCATTATCATTAAATAACTCCCCTTCAGATGTAAAAAGCAAAACGGGTTCCAGGATATTATATATTTTACCCTTAGCAGCTCTTTTTACTGCTCTACTCCTATATTTTGCCACTACTTTTTCCCGTCCGGACAACGCAGCATCTCCTATTCTTACTAATCAGAGTAATCCCAAACTAATTTTCAGAAACGACAATGGGATTGCTATCATTCCTGTTAGCGGAGGGGAGCCGATACAGGTGATTAGTAACCGCCGATATCTTACAGGAATAGATTATGATCCAAAAAATAGATATCTATTCTGGTCAAATACTAATTCTAGTACGAGCTATCTGGGCATATCTAGGGGACAATTAGACACTACCCTTAGTAAACTTGTGCCTGGAAGCTTTAGACGCCAAATTATATCTGACGTAAAATACCCATCGGGCATTGCTCTAGACCCAAACCATAACCTTCTGTATTGTGCTGATTATGGAGACTCTACTATTAAAGTATTTAACTATGAAGGAAAATTACTTGAACCAAACCTGATAGAAGGAATGAATGGAGCCCCCTCCTCTGTAGAAATAGACCTCCTGAATAATACTTTATACTGGACCGATGTATCAAATGACCGTATTGGGAAGTTTGATTTACAAACCTTTGAAGCTAACCCCTACTTCATTACTAATGCAGGGGTATACCCTGATGGTCTATCTATTGATACGCTTAATAATAGACTATTTTGGGCAAGTGCTAAATCTATGGAAATAGGAATGGCTGATTTATCTACCGGTAATTCGAAGCTCATAAAAGTAGATATTTCTCCTGCAGCAGTCGAAATATCATCTAAGGATCAGATGCTGTATTTTTCTGCTCTAAAATCCGATGCCATTCGAAAAGGGAAAGTAACAACAGACAGTATTTTTTTCTTTCCAAATGATCAGTTAATCTACACCTATGGAAGCTTGCCAAGTGTGCTAAAACTTACTCATTAAACAATAAGCTCATGTAAAGCTGTTCCTAGTACACTACAACAATAGTTAGTGGTTGTTTTGAACGAGGATCTTTCTTGCTCAATCGAGGCGTTGCCCCCACCTGCTTTTTCAATGACAGGCAACCAGCCTTGTAGCCTAAGTTACTAAGGCGAGTAAGCAACGAAGAGTAAGGGAATTAGAGCGCTTCGAAATGATTGATCTTTCCCTCTTTCTGTTACAGTGTACGAGGTATCCTTAAAGCCTACAAACTGTTCTACCCCCTCAAAAGCAATCAGACAAGCATTTAACCTTACCGGAAACAACGAATTCCTTAATATTTTGAGGTGAATACGTTGCAAATCAGTTTGCTGAAGGGTTAAGTAAATGCTTTTCTTTTGTTAAAAAGTTTGATTTAAATAGGCAGATAATTTTAAATGAGTAAAATATATTTCCGAAAACACCCTTTGGCGTTTCACTTGTAAAATCCTAATCTTTTAATTTTCGGG
>JAHCMJ010000316.1 GCA_019192485.1 Cyclobacteriaceae bacterium HetDA_MAG_MS6
ATCGAAAAATAGGGTAGTCAAATTTCTGAATAGTAAAAGCGGAGCTGTAACCATTACTTTGTACTTTCTGAAACCCTTCAGTGAGTATTTTCTTTTCAACAAACGGTGCAGTAGCAAACAAGCAACATATGATCTCGGGATGTTGGTTTTTGGTCTTGTAATAGGTCAATACCTCCAAGATTACATCTGCAATGGTGGCCGTGTCGTTGGCATTTGCTTCACTCCTGACAAACGGGACTTTTGCCCCATAAGCTTTAGCAACCTCAGCAATTTCCTGGTCATCGGTGCTTACCATCACTTCGTCAAAAATATTACTTGCCAGTGCTACTTCAATCGAATACGCTAAAATAGGTTTTTGAAGAAATGGCTTAATGTTCTTTCTAGGAATTCTTTTGCTGCCTCCGCGTGCCGGTATAATAGCCAGATTACGCATCAAAATGTTCTTTTACACATTGGATGACATAGTCCTGTTCGTCCCTTTGCAATGTGGGATACATGGGCAGACTCAGGCATTTCTTGTAGTATTCTTCTGACACTGGGAAATCACCTTTTTTCCACCCATGGCTCTGGTAAAAAGGTAAAGTGTGGATAGGTATATAATGAACTTGACAGAAAATGTTCTGCCTTTTCATCGCATCGTACAATTCCTTTCTTCTCTCAACCTCAATAACATATAGGTGATAGGCATGGCCTTCTGATGATTTCTGCTTTTTTATAGGTAAGCCTTTGAAGCTATCATCATATCGTTCAGCAATCAGCTTGCGCTTCTTTAGATTTTCGTCAGCCCTTGTTAGCTGCGAAATACCTAATGCAGCCTGAATATCTGTCAACCTATAGTTGTAGCCAAGTTGGTGCATTTCATAATACCAACCACCGTCGTTACCAGCCATGTGTTTTGGGTCTTTGGTAATACCATGAGTCCTTAACATCTTGAGTTTGTCACTCAACTCTTTACTGTTAGTAGTGATCATTCCTCCTTCACCAGTTGCTATGTGTTTTACCGGATGAAAGGAAAAAATGGCGAGATCAGCAAAACTTCCACTTCCACAAAAATACTTGGTGCCGGTTTGATCTGAAAAGTAACCTCCAGGAGCATGGCAGGAGTCTTCCAATATCCATAAACCATATTTGTCAGCTATGGTTTTAATTCTAGCCATATCTACAGGCAATCCAGCGAAGTCTATAGGTATGACACCACTGTAGGTATTTTTCGGGGTGGTGGCTAACTTTTGTTCTAAAGCGTCAATATCTATGGTCATAGATGCCGGATCGATGTCAATGAAGTCAACCTGGCCTCCGCAATACTGGATACAGTTAGCTGTAGCAGCAAAACTGATAGGAGTAGTGAGTACTTTTGTATTGCTTCTAACCCCTAATGCAATTGCGGACAAATGCAAAGCGGCTGTTCCGTTAGAGACAGCTATTGCATGCTGGCATCCCACATATCGGGCAAATGCTTCCTCGAATTCCTGTACTTTCGGACCCTGAGTCAAAAAGTCAGACTTGAGCACCTCTACTACGGCTGCTATGTCTTTGTCAGTCACATGTTGCCTTCCGTAGGGTATCGCTTTCATACCGGTTGTGGTTCGAAGTTGGGATCCACATACATCTTAATCTGAGCTCGTAAATCCTGTACACCTAGCCAGGAGTCATTGGTTCCGGAGTTGTATTTGAAACCGACCGGTACATTTTTACCACCTAGCTTTTTCATCCATTCCGATATATTCCACATAGGATTCATAGCGGGCATAATTACAAAATAGCTCTCGAACTCAACCGTGTTTAGCGAATCAGTTTCCGTGATCATCTCTTCGTGTATTTTTTCCCCTGGCCTGATACCTACTATACGAGTTTCGCAGTCGGGCGCGATGGCTTCAGCTAGATCAGTAATTCTGAAAGATGGTAGTTTGGGTACGAAGAGTTCTCCTCCCCAAGCGCTATCAATTGCATTATAAACCATTTGAACACCCTCCTCCAATGAGATATTGAAACGTGTCATATTCTCATCAGTAATAGGTAGAAAACCCCTTTTTCGGTGTTCTAAAAAGAAGGGGACTACTGAACCACGGGATCCGATGACATTGCCGTACCGAACCACAGAAAAAGAGATATCTCTTTTACCCTTCATGTTATTGGCAGCAACAAAAAGTTTATCTGAGCACAATTTGGTGGCGCCGTACAGGTTGATGGGGGCAGCGGCTTTATCTGTAGAAAGGGCTACTACCTTTTTTACTCCTGAGCCAAGGGCTGCGTCAATTACATTTTCGGCTCCAAGTATATTGGTTTTGATACACTCTGTAGGATTGTATTCTGCTGCTGGCACCTGCTTTAGGGCTGCTGCATGTACTACTATGTCGATATTTTCAAAAGCCCGGTACAGCCTGTCTTTGTCTCGGACATCGCCGATGAAGTATCGAAGGCACTTGTGTTTGAGGGGGGGATAAACCTGAGCCATTTCGAATTGCTTGAGCTCATCCCTCGAGAAGATAACCAAACGTTTGACGTCTGGGAATCTTTCTAATGTCATTTTGACAAATTTTTTCCCAAAAGAGCCGGTACCACCGGTGATAAGTATTGATTTATGATTTAAATCCAGCATGCTTCAGCATTAATAGCGATATGTCGTCGACGGCAAAATTAACATTTCTGCGTTCTAAGAAATGGACTCCTTTTTGGAGTTTGACTTATACCGACCAATAGCTATAAATCTCAGTGCAAACCCTATATGAACAAATAGCGTGGTAATCAGCCCAAAATGGTCAGTCAAAATCTTAAAGCGTTCTTTCCAACAGACTGAGAGCTGGCTGTCCGAAAACCCTCCCTGCAAGTAGTTAGAGATGGAGAAGTCAAGTTTGACCTTGGTTTTTGCCTTGTCCATAATAGCCAGCATCCAGTCTATATCAGCACTACAACGGTACTTCAGATTATAACTTGGGCTAATAGACTTTTTAACTATGAATGACTGGTGACTTACTACCTGACCTTTTAGAAAGCTCTTCTTATGCAGTGCTTGTGGTAGTTTCCTTGAAGTCAATTCGGACCTGGTACCTAATACTGTCCAATTCTCATCTGTAATGTTTGTTTCGCCATAGTAAATGTCAGTGTTTTTGCCTTTTGCAAATATTTCAGCAAGCACGCTATCCGAAGCTAATTCGTCACCGGCATTAAGAAATAGTAGATATTTACCTTTTGCCAGTTGAATCCCCTTATTCATAGCATCATATATGCCGGTGTCTTGCTCAGATAAAAGAAAAAGTTTGGGATGCTTGTACTTCTCTATTATTCCCAAAGTGCCATCTGTACTAACGCCATTTATTATTCTGTGTTCGAAGTCTTGAAAGGATTGATTTTGTACACTTTCAATGGTTCTTTGGATCAAACTTTCCGCATTGAAAACCACGGTGATGATAGATATTTGAGGATAGTTTGCGGACATGTTTTACTCTTTATGTCTATTTGGCCATATACCTAGTTTTCGCAAAGTATTATTGGCCGTATTATTTAATTCCGCTGAAACTCGCCAAGCGTAGGCCAGGGATAAAAACCAAACAGAAGTAGCTAGTGATCTGACCACAATGTTGAGTAGCGGACTGAAGTTGAGAGGCCACCAATACAATAAAAGTGACGTTGATATTGCAATGATCAACACTTTTAAATGACCCCAGTTCAATGGATTTAAATTCAATTTGATCAGTAAATAGATAAACCGACAGTTGAGACTGATAAAGGTGATCAGAAAGAAACTAATGGCCGCACCTTCCAGGCCGAAATGAGGGATGAATATGATATTGGCCAAAAAAGCTGAACCTGCGACGATAAGAACCATTACCACATTTTGCTTCTTGAATTGCGAATAAGCAAATAGCTCTCCGGCCACACCAAAAGTCATACTTAGTACCTTCGAAATCCCTATCACTAATACGACGCTTGTACCTTCCTTAAAAGTTTCTCCTTTGGGCACCATATCAAACAAGTCGCTGAGGTTAGTAACTATTCCCAGGAATAGTAAGGAACCGAGTAAGAAGAGATTGACTGATACCTTGGAATAGAAATTTTGTAGTCCGTTTATATCATTTTTGTAAAAGAACTCAGAAATAAAAGGAGTTGCTATCTGAATTGTTGCCCGGTAAGGAAGCTCTATGACTGTTGCGATGTAGAGACACGTTGCAAAAACACCGTTAGCCTCTAATCCTAGATACCTGGATACGAAGAGAAATGTAATGTTGAGCACAATGGAACCACCAGCCATTAAAATAGTGAAGTAGCCGCCAAGCCTAAAGAATTCAAGAAATGTACTTTTCGGTAACTTGAAAAAATCTAGTCTTAAGCCTTGTTTGTATTTGATAGATAAGGTTACTCCTAAAAAAATCGTTGCTAGTACGTAGTTTAAGCTAATGATTTGCAACGTCTGGTGGAAATCGATAAATGCGTAGCCGTAGCAAAAAATGATCAGGATATTGATCAATCTCAAGTGGACTTCTTTGAAGTATCCTGGAACAACTATATTCAAGCAGGATCGGAAATATCCAACAAAGATTTCAAAGAGACTTTGACTGATGAGAATGACGAAGGAAAGGAAGATGAACGGTATGTAATCACCAGATTTTTCGGCAAAAAACTCTGCGATTTGCTTATGGAAAACTTGCAAGCCTAGAAGTATTAATCCATTCAATGATAAAACTGAAAATAGCTGCAAACTCAGTATCCTGGCAACCTTCGAGCGGTCATTTTTGAAAGAAGGAAATTTCTGTATCCAGACATTTGGCAGGCCAATAATAGCGATTGGTGCCAGCATTAGCGCATTGCTCTGTACCAAGCGTACAAGACCTATTTGATGGACATCTAAAAAAAGTGGGAAGACAATCAACGACGAAATATAACCAAGTGTCGCGCCCAAGTAGGTGACAACAGTACCCCAAAAACTCTGCCTGATGACAATTCCCATTATGCTAATCTTATGGATTAATTAACACCTCCAATTCCTCCTTGATATTATAAAAATTTGGAGATACTCTTATGTACTGGCCTTGTTGGGTTACCTGAATACTTTTCTCAACAAGTTTGTCATAGTCACTGTGTATGACACGCACGATGCTGGATCTGGAGTCTTTGAAAAACTCCACTTGATCCAAGTTTTGTGTCAGATAATCTCTTAGTTGAAGGTTTCTGATCATAGCATTTTCAATTCCTACCTCCTTTAAAATCTT
>JAHCMJ010000317.1 GCA_019192485.1 Cyclobacteriaceae bacterium HetDA_MAG_MS6
GTAATCCATACCCATAGCTCTTGTCATGGCTATTACGGCTCCTTTTGAGGTGGCATAGGCCAGTACATTTTCCTGACAAGCAAGCCCTTGTACGGATGAGATATTGACAATAGCTCCACCACCGGCAGCCCTGATCAGCGGTACGGCGTGCTTAACGACCAGAAACATGCTTTTTAGATTGACATCCATTGTAAGGTCCCAGTCCTGCTCCGATGTAGTCTCTGCAGTGCCATATGTCTGCAACCCCGCCGAATTGCATAAGTAGTCTAGCTTGTTAAACTGGCTCGAAACGAATTCAATAAGCCCCCGAACTTGTTGATCATCTGTAATGTCCGTCTTATGGTATTTGGCCGTACTCGCTCCCTCGATAGCTCCAATGGCATCTATCGTGTCCGCAGCACGTCGATCGTCGATGTCCGCAATAATGACTCTAGCCCCTTCTTTGGCGGCATTAATTGCTATCGCCTGACCTATCCCACTGGCTCCACCTGTGATCAGCGCTGTTTTACTTTCAAACCTTTTCATATCATTGATATCATACCGTCCTCTTCTATATTCAATTTACCCTGACTATTAAGCTCTTTCACATGTGCATCCACCGTGCTGAGCGAGCGAAACTCGCGCTGCTTTTGCATGCGGTCACATACCCCTTCCCAAAGCTGCTTCAGTGTCAGCGGCGATGACTGCAAGCTTTCGAAGATGATATGATCTATCCGGTCAAGGTACTTAGAAGCCTGATCTATTAGATCGATCATTTGCACTGGAACCATCGGTTCGAAGTGGGCAAACAAGAATTGCTGAATGTCTAACTGTGAGATCAGTTGACTTAATTTTCTTAAACTAGATCGATACCCAGACACATCCACATGCCCATGTATAAATGGAATGTCCATTAAGGTGATAACATCTCCTAGGATCATGGTTTTGCTGTTGTGCTCAAACCATCCCATCTCCTCTTGCATATGTCCTGAGAAAGCGAAGGCCTCTAGTAATACTTCATCCCCTAAATCATATTTACTTCCCTCTATGCTATAACCTGCTACCTGATGAGGTTGATCCAAAATAGACAACACTTCATCTCGTAGTTCGGCTGTATCGGGGAAAATCAGGGGAAATGTCCTGGCAAACTCCTGGTAATGCTTTTCGAAATCTGAATGCCAGTGGGCATAGGCTTTGGGAGCGATTACCTCACACCCGGTGGCCTCGATTAGCTGATAGTTGCTGCCGATATGATCATGATGCGAGTGCGTGTGTAAAATGTATTTCAGGTGTCCTCCAGCAATATTATTAGTCGACAACGCATGCATGAAATCAGAAAACATACTATTGATACCGCTATCTATTACAACAGCCATTTTCGGACCGTTTATCATGTACACATTTAAAGGTATATCAGGCCCAATAGTGATGCCGATTTCATAGATGTGATCAGATATCTTTCTGAGACCTTTCATGACTGACTTCTCCTGATTCCAAGCTCCAGTCCTCTGAGTTCTGCCAAGCCCCTTAGTCTGCCTATTGCTGAGTAGCCCGGATTCACTTTCTTACTCAAATCATCCAACATGCGATGTCCATGGTCTGGTCGGTACGGTAAGTCATGATCTTTCTTCATGTCTATCAGCTTTTTTATGACCTCGTACATATCCGTGTTTCCCTCCAAATGATTATCTTCTACGAAGGTCTTAGGGCCACTATTACTGACGTTTCTTAAGTGAACAAAGTGAATACTCTCAGCAAATTCCTCGATCATATCAGGCAGCTCATTTTCCAATCGAGCCCCAAATGAGCCCGTGCAAAAAGTAAGGCCATTATGCTGGTCTGGGTACAAAGACAAAAAATCCCTGACGTCTTGTTCATCACTAATGATTCTTGGTAAGCCTAAAATGTCATAAGGAGGATCATCTGGGTGAATAGCCATCTTGATACCGTTGGCCCTAGCGACAGGGATGACTTGCTCCAAAAAATACTTGACATGATCGCGATACTTATGCTCATCGATTCCCCGGTATTTTTCTATGGCATTTCTAAATTCAGGCAACCCAAAGTGTTGATCCGTTCCCGGCAGACCTGCGACTATAGTGGATGTCAATTCCTCTATATCATTTGGAGACATATTTTTATATAGTATGCCCGCTTGCTCTATAATCTCCTGGCTATATTCCCGATCCGCACCGGTTCGTTGCAAGATATGAATGTCAAATGCGGCGAATAATTGTATATCAAACTTCAAGGCCGTGGATCCATCTGAAAATGGCTCATTCAAGGAGGTCCTTGTCCAATCCAATGCTGGCATGAAGTTGTAGCATAAAATCTGTAGGCCACACTTCCCGATATTTTCAAGGGATGCTTTGTATCGATCGATATAGACTTGAAAATCTCCGGTTTGAGTCTTTACATCTTCGTGCACGGGAAGGCTTTCGATGACAGACCACCTGAGTCCGGATGCCTCTATAATGGACTTTCTTTTTTCTATCTCTTCCAGAGGCCACACTTCTCCGATGGGGATATGGTGTAGGGCAGTTACAATTCCTGTTGCACCTGCTTGGCGTACGTGGTTTAAAGTGACCGGGTCATCTGGGCCATACCAGCGCCAGGTTTGTTCGAGTTTTGACATGCGTAAAAATATGATGCTTACAGGAATTTAAGAGTTATGTTCAGGGCACTCCTCACACTTATTTGTATACTATATCATCCAATATTTTGCACATTTTATCAAAGACATATTCATTAAGACTATTATTGACTTATTTTGCCCGTCGCAAACCAAAACGGATATCACCCATGTTTAGCCTAAAAGGAAAGACTGCATTAGTCACGGGCGGTGCAAGTGGCATTGGCAAGGCCATTTCAGAAGTGCTTGCTCGAGCAGGAGCAGCAACTCACATCCTTGAATTAAATATGGACAGCGCCCAGAACACCGCTGATGTTATAAAAAATATCGGAGGCAATGCCACTGCGCATCAGTGCAACGTAGCGGATGGTGAGCAAGTCAAGGAGATTGTAGATAGTGTCCAACAATCATCCTCTATAGATATTCTGATCAATAACGCTGGAATCGCTCATGTAGGCAACGTAGAGGCTACATCTGAAAAAGATCTAGATAAACTTTATGAAGTCAATATCAAGGGCGTTTACCATGGCATGAAGGCATGTATTCCCCACTTTAAAACCAATGGCGGAGGTGTGATCATCAATATGGCCTCTATAGCTTCCAGCATAGGACTTACAGATAGGTTTGCTTACTCAATGACTAAAGGAGCTGTACTCACGATGACCATGTCAGTGGCCAAGGACTACGTTCAAGATGGCATCAGATGCAATAGTATCTCACCGGCGAGAGTTCACACACCGTTTGTAGATGGTTTCATAGCTAAAAACTATCCTGACAATCAAGAGGAAATGTTCGATAAATTATCAAAATACCAACCTATCGGTCGAATGGGACGACCAGAAGAAGTCGCACACCTAGCACTCTACTTATGTTCAGATGAGGCTTCTTTTATTACAGGAACGGACTATCCTATCGATGGCGGATGCCTCAAGCTGATGGGTTAAGAAATATAAAAATCACACTGAAATGAAACTAATAAGATTTGGGGCACCAGGGCAGGAAAAGCCTGGTGCAGTATTAGCAGATGGCGCCAAAGTGGACGTAAGCGCTTTTGGAGCAGATTATGACGAATCATTTTTTAGCTCGGACAACTTAGGAAAACTCCGCGCTTGGGTATCTCAAAATCAGCAAGAGTTGCCAGTCGTAAGCGAGGATACTCGACTGGGTGCGCCTATGCAAAGGCCATCCAAGATTGTGTGTATAGGACTTAATTACGCTGAGCACGCACGCGAAAGTGGGATGGACATTCCTACTGAGCCGGTAGTCTTCTTCAAAGCGACATCAGCCATCTGTGGGCCAAACGATGACCTGATCATACCGAAGGGTGCCGAAAAGACCGATTGGGAGGTGGAATTAGCCGTCGTCATCGGCAAAAAAGCGAGCTACGTCTCAGAAGAAAACGCCATGGATCACGTCTTCGGCTATGTGTTGCATAATGATTACAGTGAAAGAGCCTTCCAACTGGAGCAAGGTGGTCAGTGGGTAAAAGGGAAAAGCTGTGACACCTTTGCACCAATTGGGCCTTTCATCGCGACCAAAGATGAGGTCAAAGACCCACATGATATGAAGCTTTGGCTGAAGTTAAATGGCGAGACTATTCAGGATAGCAACACATCTGATTTTATATTCAATATACCACAAGTAATCAGTTACCTGAGTCAATTCATGACCCTTCTCCCAGGAGACATCATCTCCACCGGAACACCTCCTGGAGTAGGACTAGGCTTTAAGCCGCCAAGGTATCTGCAGCCAGGCGATGTAGTCGAGTTAGGCATCGAGGGGCTCGGTAGCTCCAAGCAGACTGCTAAAGCTTATCAGGGCTAGAGGACACCAAGAATAATAATATAGTTTTAAGGCAGTAAACCCAGGGGTTATCCGGTAGACTGGATAATCCCTAATTCAAGACCTCGAAGTTCGGCCAGACCTCTGAGTCGACCTATCGCGGAATAACCCGGAAATGGCACGTCCTTGTCCAGGTCGTCAAGCATCTGATGACCGTGATCCGGTCTGAAGGGTATAATGTGATCATCTCGCCCTTCATCTTTACGTCTTTTGCTTTCAGCAAGTAGTGCTGCCATGACCGCATACATATCCACACTTCCTGCCAGGTGATCCGCCTCAAAAAAGCTACCGTCAGTCTGTCGCTGCACATTTCTTAAGTGTACAAAATGAAATCGATGACCCAATCGAGAGACAATCCCAGGCAGATCATTTTCAGGTCTAGGACCTAGTGATCCTGTGCAGAAGGTTATGCCGTTCGCTGGGCTGTCGACTGCATTCATGAGGTATTCCAAGTCCTCCTCGGTGGAAACAATCCTGGGTAACTGGAAGATGGAATAAGGGGGATCGTCAGGATGTATGCACATCTTGATGCCATTCTCCTCCGCTGTTGGAATGACATTTTGCAAAAAGTACACTAAGTTGGAGCGAAGTTGGTCGTGTGATATATCCTTGTATTGAGACAGAAACACCTTAAAATCTTCAATATCTATCACGTCGGTAGTACCTGGTAAGCCCGCTAGAATGTTTTGTTGTAGAAGTATTCTCTCCTCATCGCTTAACGCAGAGAAATAAGCTCCGGCTT
>JAHCMJ010000318.1 GCA_019192485.1 Cyclobacteriaceae bacterium HetDA_MAG_MS6
AACGACTGATGCGCTCAATATGAAAAGTGTGGCTGGCCAGATGGAAGAGGGGGAGTTGGAACTGAAGGCTCTACTGGCCGGTAATAACATGCTCTCTTTTTCGCAACATATAGCTCAAGCTACTCAGAAGATAGCGGAACATGCTCCTGCCGATGTGATTGAGACTAGCTGCGCTCAGGTAGCGAGCCTCAAAGAAAAAGCCGGACTGGATATGAAATCCTCAATGTATCCGACTACATTAAAAGTACCATCGAGTATATCACTTCGATCACAACTTGCTGCGGAGTGTTTGACCTTGGTGAAAGGCCCCTCTCAAGGTGTTCTTTCAGGATCATCTGATGATTTGCTTGCGGTTCTGTCGGTACTGAAAGAGATGAATAAATCCAGGTTTGCGCCTGCAAAACCCTGCCCTTGCATGGAATTGATGGATATATCGGCCGTTACCTATTTGAAACATGCACTACAAGATTATCACAAAGTAGTAATCGCACTGCACGTGCCTTCCCAAAAGCCTGGTGATCAGTTTGGACTACCTAAGGACTTGATAGCATTTGTTAATGAGCTCGCCAATGCTAAGGAGGTTTATCTCTACTTTTTCGGCAATCCTTATGCACTCAAATATTTTGACCAGTCAGCAATAAAGCAGATTGTACTAGCTTACCAAAACTTGCCCGAGTTTGAAATGGAAGCATCTAACCACCTAAACGGATTATCTGCGACCAAGGGACATCTACCAGTTTCCTCAGTCAATATATTAGGATGAGAGATAAGATCTTGAGTTCTTGGAGTGAGAATGCTGCTCAGTGGGGCAGAGTCATTGAAAACGAAGGCATTGAGTCCAGAAAAGTGACTAACAACGCAATCGTAGACACAATCATCGAATACCAACCTGACGAAATCTATGACCTGGGTTGTGGTGAGGGGTGGCTGACCAGGTGCCTGGCCGGTAAAGACCTAAAGGTAACAGGAATAGATGGCACCGCTGACCTAATCCTGCAAGCCCGCAAAAAAGGAGATGAGACTTATTGGCACCAGACTTTTGAAGAAATGGCGAATAGTGCAAAACTCCCTAATGGCCCATATGAAGCGGCCATTTTCAACTTCTGCCTCTATGAAAAAGAGTTGACCGAGCAATTGCTAAAGACTCTTCCGGCTAAACTTAGCCAAAGAAAACTGATCTTTATCCAGACACTTCACCCAGCCGTAACTATATCTACCAGTCTCGACTACAAGGATCAGTGGATGGCAGACTCATGGAAGGGGCTACCCTCAGGTTTCACATCACCGCATTCATGGTATTTTCGGGCAATGGCTAGTTGGATTAAGTTATTCAGCCGTTGTAATCTCAAGTTGATAGACCTAAAAGAGCCATTGGCAATTGATGGCTCCAAACCTGCTTCTGTTATCTTTATTTTGACAGCTCACCAAGAATGATCCGAGATAAGTACAAAGTAGTAGGACTCATGTCAGGAACATCACTAGATGGTCTAGATCTGGCATACTGCCAATTTTGGGTAGAAGAAGGAGCGTGGCACTTTGACTTGTTGCACAGCCGGAGTGTGCCATACTCTGAGGAAATGAGCTCAAGATTGAAGCAAACGGTGGACCTATCAGCGCTGGATTTATTGTTGTTTCACAACGAGTACGGCCGATGGTTAGGAGAGCAGGTGTCACTATTTCTAAAAGAATGTGATGCTCGTCCTGATCTCGTTGCCAGTCATGGTCATACGGTATTCCACCAGGTAGATAAACAATTCACTTATCAAATGGGCTCCGGGCAAGAGTTGGCAAATACTGTTGGTCTGCCTGTAGTTTGCGATTTTCGGTCGCTAGATGTGTCGTTAGGCGGCCAAGGTGCTCCGTTAGTACCGATTGGAGATAGACTGTTGTTTGGCGAATATGGCTACTGCCTCAATCTGGGAGGGATAGCCAATGTATCCTTTGAAAAAGGTGGTGAGCGGATTGCCTTTGACAATGGCATGGCTAATATGCCATTAAACTACCTCACACAGCTTCAAGGAATGGCATATGACAAAGGAGGCCAATTGGCAAGGTCAGGAACAATGAATGCGCCACTTTTTGAAGCACTTAATGCGCTGGACTATTATAGTCTTCCTATTCCAAAGTCATTAGGTTACGAATGGTTTTTGGAGTACGTCATACCCTTAATAGCACAATATCCACAGGATTTAGCTGATCAGCTATGCACGCTCCTGCATCACGTTACGTACCAGATTGCAGCATCATTAAAAGATTTTGGAAAAGGAAAAAGCCATATGCTGGTTACCGGTGGTGGAGCAAAAAATCATTTTATGATCGAACTACTCCAAGGGTACTTGGGACAGCACACACAGGTAGTGATTCCTGAAGACACTATAATTGATTTCAAGGAAGCGATTGTCTTTGCCTTGATGGGTGTCCTTAGAGTGAGGGAAGAAATCAATTGCCTGAGTTCGGTGACAGGAGCAAAAATCGATACTAGCAGCGGTTATGTATTTTACCCACATTAAGTGATCAGCTAAGGAGGTATGGACCCGACAATGGTTTTAGTATATATTTGATCGCTAGGTATGGTATCAGTTTATTTATGGGTTGTCCTGGCATATTTTGCTTTTTTGGTGTTGATATCCAAGCTTACTGTCAAAGGCGCCTCCACGGAGACTTTCTTTACGGCAAACAACCAAAGTCCCTGGTATTTGGTGGCCTTTGGTATGATCGGTGCCTCTCTTTCAGGTATTACCTTCATCTCTGTTCCGGGAGAGGTTGGTAATTCTAAACTGTACTATCTGCAGTTGGTGTTTGGCTATGTCGTGGGTTATTTCATCATCAGTTATCTGCTGATTCCGCTCTATTATCGTCTGAAGCTTACCTCGATCTATCAGTATCTGGACATTAGGTTTGGTACGAGATCCAATAGATCCGGAGCCCTGCTTTTTCTAGTATCTCAGACTTTAGGTGCTTCGTTGCGGCTTTTTGTGGTCGCCAACATATTGTATGCTTTTATTTTCAAGCATTATGGCATTCCATTTTGGTTGTTAGCATTGGGGATTGTGGTAGCCATTTGGCTGTATACCCATCAGGGTGGTATCAAAACACTGGTCTGGACAGACACCATCCAGACCTTTCTGATGCTACTATCATTGGCGATTGCTATGATCGTGGTGAGTAAAGAACTGGAGCTAGGAGGTATAGCGGTTTCAGAGGTGTTATTTAAGAATCCCATGGGAGAGGTATTTAACTGGGATTGGGGCTACCCTAAAAATTTTGTCAAGCAATTCCTTTCAGGAGTATTCATTGCGATTGTGATGACAGGACTTGATCAGAATCTGATGCAAAAGCACTTGACTTGTAAGAATATCAAGGAGGCCCAACTCAATATCAATTGGTTTTCGGTAGTATACCTCTTTATCAATGCGTTCTTTCTTATGCTGGGTCTTTTGCTTTACGCCTATGTGGATATGGCACAGATAACATTGGCGAAAAGTGCCACTGGTACCTTTACAAACACTGACGACCTTTTTCCTTCACTCGCTTTAGGGCATTTTGGGTTGGTTACGGGAGTCATATTTATGTTAGGTATCGCCGCCGCCGCCCTGTCCAGTGCTGATTCTGCTATTACATCATTGACTACATCATTTTGCTATGACTTCTTGCATGTCAAAGACAAATCCAATGCATATAAAGCAAAAGCCAAAAAACGGACCCACATGGCTTTTAGCCTGGTGGTGCTTTTAGTGGTGCTTGGGTTTGCCGAGGTCAAAGACGAAAGCGCTATCAATATTGTTTTCAGTATTGCAGGCTATACCTACGGACCCATATTGGGCTTATTTACATTTGGTATCTTCTCAAGTCGTCGAGCCCTGGACGGATGGGTGCCTTTGATTTGCTTATTATCCCCTGTATTGGCCCATTTGGTCAAGATATTGGTGGAAGATCAAACTAACTATCGATTTGGTTTTGAGTTTCTGATCCTCAATGGAGGTTTGACTTATCTAGGACTGTTTTTGACTGGAATCTTGAGCAAGAACAAAGAGAAATTGTCATAGATCGATGCTGATCAAATAAGATTTCGTATTTTTTGCTTTAATTTTTCAAATGGTGGAAGATCGATCTTGCCCGGAGTGCGGAAGACCTGTTCATGGTAGAACGGATAAAAAGTTTTGCACAGATGCCTGTCGCAATGCATTCAACAATAAGCAAAATTCAGATGCTGTCAATTACGTTAGAAATGTGAACAACATTCTCCGAAAGAATAGGCGAATTTTAGAAGAAATGAACCCGGGAGGAAAGCTTAAAACTCACCGAGATAAATTACTCAAGAAGGGTTTTGACTTTTCGTACTTCACCAATATCTATCAGACCAAAGCTGGTGATCAATATCACTTTTGCTACGAGCAGGGCTATCTAGAACTGTCGGAGGGTTTTGTACTCTTGGTTAAAAGAAATGATGACTGATTAATGTCCCAAGTCATTGAGTTGCCAATCGTACGGTTTGTACGCGATGGACAGGTCGGTACTAATAGATTGGTCGTGGTACTTATTGATAAAAGCAATAACTGATCCCGAGCTTTGCTCAAAGCGATCGCGATACCAGTTAAATATTTCTGAAATTTCCAGCTTATCACCTTTCAGTTCAACGAACTCTTCCATATTCATGAAGATTTCGGAGCGCCATTGCAAGTCTTTTTCAAGCGAGGCTGGTTGAAAGGCCTTACTCCAGATGGGAGGTGAATCATTAGAAGCGCTCACCAGTACAAGATGAAACCTGGCATCGTTTCTTAGCTTGAATAGTCGTTTGAACTCAATCTCATCGAGGCTTAAAGATTCGCCTGCCACTAGAAACTTTTTACTCTTGAAGAACCCGTCAACATCCAGTGGAGATTTGATATCAGGATAGGTCTTGATCACTTGAGAAATACAAAGCAGATTATAGGCATTGATGTAAAAAGCTACCTTATAATTAGTCGACTTGCCTGACAGGGAGTGAGTACCGATAGCTCTTTCCAGTTGGTTGAGTACCACCGCCGAGGACTTGACACGATTATAGCATACCTTACCCTCTTTGCAAAAGAGCGAGAAGAAGGACTGAAAATCATTAAAAATTTGGGATGAGTTGGTAAGCGGGCTGTTAAGCCATATGAGTAACGTCAGA
>JAHCMJ010000319.1 GCA_019192485.1 Cyclobacteriaceae bacterium HetDA_MAG_MS6
TTTGGAAGCATGCACTTATTCGATTCTCAAGGATTCTACATATGACCAACATTTGACTAAATTAAAAAAGCCACCTAGTAATTGAAAGCCAGGAGCATTAATTGTTTTGATATTCAGCGAGTTCGTATCTTTTTATTCACCAAATTTTTGAATAAGATTGGTGTAAAAATTAGCCAAATCTTCACGTTATGATCTTTCAGGTAAATGTTAAAGCCACTTTGTACTCATTGGTGCTGATATGTACAATCACGAGCTGTATAGATTCAGCTAAGGAAAGTAGTATTGATCAACTTGAAAAAGCGATTATTGATACTCTACAATCGACAGAAGGTGATTTTGCAGTGGCATTCTTGGATCTACAGGATACAACTCGTCAGATACTGATCAATGCTGATGAACAATTTCATGCGGCTAGTACCATGAAAACACCCGTTATGATCGTACTCTATCAACAAGCCAGAGCTGGGAAATTTGATCTAACAGATACCATCATCATCAAGAATGAGTTTAGAAGTATTGTAGATGACAGCCCGTACAGTCTGGATGTCAATGTGGATGGAGGAGAGGAACTGTACAAACGCATTGGTGAACCAATCTCCATTTATGATCTGATATATGATATGATCACGGTCAGTAGCAATTTGGCAACCAACATCCTCATCGAGATCGCCGATGCCAAAGAAGTTACCTCTCTGATGCGGGGTTTAGGTGCTACCAAGATTGAAGTGTTAAGGGGAGTAGAAGATCAAAAAGCTTATGATAGCGGTCTCAGTAATAGTACAACAGCAAGAGACTTACTCATGATTATGAAAGCTATAGCATCTAACGAAGCTGGCACTCAAGAAGATTGCCAGGCAATGGTTGATATCTTAAAGGATCAAAAATTCAATGACATGATCCCTAAGTATTTACCAAAAGAGGCGGTTGTAGCACACAAAACAGGCGTTATTACAGCACTTCATCACGATTCGGGAATAGTCTTTTTACCAGGAAAAAGAGCCTATGTACTCATTCTCCTATCAAAGAACTTGAGTGATTTTGAAGAAGGTACAGATAAACTGGCTCGTATCTCAGAAATGATCTATAAAGATCAGATTGGCCAAGAATAATTTAGTGGAGGTAATAAAGCGATATTGCTTGTCGATTGTTTTTTTAGGTATTTCTTGGATATCTGTCGCGCAAGAGCAATTACCCCTCGGGTTTGTCTATGTGGATGACGTGATTCCTGATATAGCAATTGAGCTTCGCTATTATTCCAACAACAATTTCGTGGGAGATACTATTGATGGCTATCTGAATGAGAGGCTGATTATCTCTCAAGCAGCAGCAACTGCCTTACTCAAAGTACAAAAAGATTTGAAGGAGATAGGATTGAAATTAAAGATTTTTGATGGTTATCGACCTCAAAAAGCAGTGAATCACTTCGTGAGATGGGCCCAAAACCTACCTGATACATCAATGAAGTCAAGGTTTTATCCCAATGTGGACAAAAGCAACCTGTTCAAATTGGGTTATATAGCCTCCAAATCAGGACATACCAGAGGTAGTACGCTGGATTTGACAATAATTGATCAAAAGACGGGAGTGGAGCTTGACATGGGAGGTCCTTTTGATTTTTTTGGCCCAATCTCTCACCATAGTTATCAAAACCTTTCCCCAATCCAACTGTCCAATAGAAAATTGTTGAAATCAACCATGCTCAGATATGGATTTCGATCTTACAGTAAAGAGTGGTGGCATTACACTTTGAACAATGAGCCGTTTCCTGATCGATACTTTGATTTTGATGTCCACTAGGTACTGCTGAAAGTAGTGTGCTTGAGGGCACACCCATTGAAATTTCTTACTTGAAACACTTTTGGACTTTACCATTTTCGTTGTACTTCTTTCTCTGCTGGGTTTCTAACTATTATTTGACTAGCACTTTCCCTTGGTAGTAGGTTTTTATCTGTTTAAGTATCTGATCATCAGTTGTTAACGTTTTTGCAATGAATTGATTTGACCACTTTTCTTTTTGATTTGACCTCGTATTATTTGATGATTGCGAATAGCATCATTTTTAGATCAATTCACCTAAACAAACACAATATGCAGAAATTCTTTACAATGATTATGCTTATCGGCATGACTGGCTTCTCTATTGGCCTATCAGCGCAGGATAAGGTAATTTCTGGAAAGGTGGTGGATGCTTCCGACGGATCGGGATTGCCCGGTGCCAACGTAGTGGTCAAAGGGACCACCGTCGGTAGCGTTTCAGACATCGACGGGAATTACAGACTGACGGCACCTGCTGGAAGCACAACACTAGTTGTTACTTACACGGGCTATACCAGTCAGGAAGTGGAAATAGGTAGCCGAGCTGTTATCGATTTCAGTCTGGTTGAAGACCTGGAACAACTGGACGAAGTCGTTATTACGGCTTTTGGTTTGTCCCAGGAGAAGAAAGCACTTGCCAATGCTGTCCAGTCTGTGGGAGGGGAAGAGTTGGCGAATGCAAGAGAATCCAATCTTGTTAATGCCATCAATGCAAAAGTGGCTGGCGTGCAAGTGATCTCTCAGGGAGGACAGGCAGGTGCCGGGTCATCCATTGTTATCAGAGGTAATACATCTGTAAGTAGAAGTAACCAACCACTATTTATCGTGGATGGGATACCGATCAACAATACTTTTAGAAGTAGTACAGGAGCGGGTACAGGAGTAGATGCCGCCAACCGAGCAATTGATCTCAATGCGGCTGATATCGAATCTATGACCGTACTAAAAGGACCATCTGCCACAGCTCTTTATGGTATCCAGGGTGCTAATGGAGTCATTGTAATTACTACAAAAAAAGGTTCGAATTCGGCTAAAGGCATGACTGTCAACTTTTCATCCAGCTACGCTGTGAATGAAATACTGAATTACTTTCCTCAGCAGGATATGTACTCACAAGGATTTGGCGGGGTACATAGCGGAGGTACTACTTTCAGTCATTTCGGAGCTCCGGTTTCTACCCTAAGGTTTGATGGATCGACTAACAACCCTAAAAATCCTAATGGATTCATTGTGGATATGAACGATCCGTCCGCGATAGCCAGTGCTCGAGTGCCAGCTTACGACAATCAGGAAGATTTTTATCAAAAAGGATTTACGTTTGACAATCACCTTAGTGTAGCTAGCAATTCTGAAAAAGGAGGATATTACTTCTCCATCGGCCATCTACAGCAAGAGGGGATCATTCCTAATAATGAATTTGAAAGGTTGACGGCGAAATTTACCGCTGAAGCCAACCTGACAGATGCTTTGAAAATTCAAGGATCAGTCACTTATACTAACAGTAGTAGTGTGAAGTTTGGTAGAGGAGACAACTTTTCGGATGTTATCCAGGGAACGTTAAGAACCCCCATCACTTTCAGGAATGCTGATGGATACGTGCTTCCAAATGGAGAACAACGAAACTGGCGATATGTAGCAGGGTCACCTTTTGGGTTTGGACCTGACAACCCGTATTGGACTGTCAACGAGAATCCTTATGAGGATGAGGTCAATAGGCTGCTAGGATACCTCCAAACAGAATACAAAGTACTGCCTTGGCTAAGTGTCATGTACAGGCTGGGTACAGATATCTCCACGGATAAGCGTAACCAGATATGGGCCACTGGATCAAAAGGTGGTGATAGTCGTTCCTCATCAGGAGTTACGGGTAGACTTATAGAAGATACTTACGTGGATCAAATCATCAATTCTGACTTATTCATCACGGCTACCAAGCAGTTTGGTAAAGATTGGGATCTGTCAGCTATGGTTGGGCACAACTTTTTCTCTCTAAGCAACTCTCGACAGTATTTCTCAGGTAGAAATTTTGGTATCCCTGGCTTGTATACAATTACCAACACCACAGAAGACTTAGTCAATATTGATAACTTGTTTGAGAAGAAGACGACAGCAGTCTTTTCCAGGTTCAATGTAGGCTGGAGGGGAACTCTTTTTGCGGAGTTCAATATGAGAAATGAATGGTCTTCTACACTTCCTGCTAGTGAAAACTCTTTTCTCTATGGGTCTGCTAACTTTGCTTTTGCCTTTACCGAGCTAGTGGATATCGATGATGATATTTTGACGTTTGGTAAGCTCAAGGCATCATTTGCAAGGGTAGGAAATGATGCGCCTATCTATGCGCTTGACACTTATCTTGAAAATGCTTCAATCTCCACGAATTTGGGAGGTGGTGTCGTGTTTCCAATCAATGGAGTAGGGGGCGTGCAGCGAGAAAATACAGCTGGTAACGCAAATCTAAAGCCTGAGCAAACCGATGCTATAGAGTTTGGAGCCGATTTGCGTTTCTTGAGAGATAAAATTGGTCTTGATTTTACCTGGTACAGAACAACTAGTATCGATCAGATTATCTCAGTAGCCGTACCAGGTTCTACCGGTATCACAAACCAACAGATCAACTCCGGTGAGGTAGAAAACAAAGGTGTGGAAATTGTATTAACTGCTACTCCTATAAAAACACCTTCTCTGACATGGGATATATTGGTCAATTTTACCCGAAACCGAAATGAAGTAAAAGAGTTACCGGTAGAGTCTATCATATCTCCACTTTATTCAAGTCGCTTAAACGCGATCCAGAGACCAGGGCTTCCCTTTAACTCTTTTTATGGAAACGCTTTCACACGTCATGAAAATGGAGAGATATTGATCGGTGCTGATGGCTTCCCAACGTTGGATCCGGAGCAGCGTGTGATCGGTGATCCTAACCCAGATTATCTGATGGGCATTAGAAACAGTGTTTCCTACAAAGGATTAAACCTTTCATTTTTATGGGATATCCGAAATGGAGGAGATGTAGCTAATGTGACAGGACACTGGATGAATGCACAGGGTGTGGCAGAACATTCCGAAGCAAGAGGTCATGTAGTAGTATTTGACGGGGTGACCGCCGATGGGCAGCGTAATACCCAAGAAGTAATAGTAGACGAACGCTTTTACACTTCCTCCCCGGGCAATAGAAATGTTGCAGAACGATGGATAGAAGATGGGTCATGGATCAGACTACGAGATGTTTCATTGTCCTATTCTCTACCTAGTAACCTTACGCAAAAGTTGAGCCTTAAGCGGTTGAACCTTAGTGTTTATGGAAGGAAC
>JAHCMJ010000320.1 GCA_019192485.1 Cyclobacteriaceae bacterium HetDA_MAG_MS6
CGCACCACTTGATATCATAATGACTCTACTGCCTTTGTGAAGTAATGGGGCAAATGT
Source organism: Cyclobacteriaceae bacterium HetDA_MAG_MS6 (assembly GCA_019192485.1). Taxonomy (GTDB): domain Bacteria; phylum Bacteroidota; class Bacteroidia; order Cytophagales; family Cyclobacteriaceae; genus MS6. Next base: position 58 of record JAHCMJ010000320.1, read on the forward strand.
CTGTGTGACCCAAAGCGCACCCAGCGCATTGACTTGTAAAGTTTGCAGTGCTATATCCGGAGGAGTGTCCATTAGGTGATGCTGCTCATCCAGCAAAATTCCAGCATTATTGATAAGTATATCAATATGATTGACCTGCCCTAGTAACTCTTGAGCGGCTTGTTGAATGCTGCTAACGCTCCCCACATCCATCTGCAAAAACATCCCTTTGGTTCCTTGCCGCTCAAGTTGCTTCCAAGCCTCTTGGCCCCTACCGGCATCTCGCGCAGTTAGGACTACGAAGAAGCCAAGATTACCCAACTGCTTCGCAACTTCAAGCCCAATACCTTTATTCGCTCCAGTGATTAAAACAGTTTTTTGATTTTTCATCTGCGTGATTTTTGTGTTAACAAAGTACTATGCTCTTCAGGTTCATTGAAACTGACAGCACTAAATCATCTTATCTACCGTGAGTTAACTAAGATGTTCGTCTCGAAAAAATAAGCTCATCATGGAATATTTCCATCGCTAGGTCGGTACCGATGAGTTAGGCTTGGTTAGCCGAACCCCCGTAGCTATCCAGATTACCTTGCTCTGAAAAAAGGATGGCGACGCCTTTTGTCGCTGGGAAGTGTGACATCACAATGACTATGACGGAAACAATGGGTACCGAGAGGATCATTCCCACCACACCCCATATGGCTCCCCAAAAAGACAGTGCCATGACTACGATGAGGGGGCTCAAGTTCAACGTTTTGCCCATTACCTTCGGCTCTATATAGTTGCCAACCAATATCTGCACCGCTTCCACACTCAGGAAGACCCATAGGAATGGCCAGAATGAGGCAAACTGAAAAATGGCGAATATTGCTGGGAGCAAAGTGGCAATCAATGAGCCTACATAAGGAATGTAGTTGAATAGAAAAATCAAAAATGCCCATAGAACAGCAAAATCCACACCTAACATGAGCATGACTAGAAAGCTAAGTACTCCGGTCAAAAGGCTCATGGAAGTCTTCACTGAGAAGTAGGTATTGACAGACTGACTAATCTGGCGAATGATCTTCGACACATTTTCTTTACGATCGGTACTTTTTGTAAGTACATTAATCTTTGCTGGTATGAAGTTTTCCTCTATCAATAGGAATATCACGTAAACAACAATCAGGGCAAAGTTGCCCACAATAAAACTCAATGAGTTAAGTATGTTGCCGACATAGGACTGGATATCCAGCTTGGAGAGATTTTCTATTAGGAAATCGTCAAAATTTTCAGCTCCGGGAAGGTCCTCGAAAATTGGCAGCAACTTAAATCCCTGTATCATTGATTGCAGGTTTTCGCTGTAATCGCTTGATTTTTTAATGATCAGGTTGATATTATACGATAGTATCTCCCAAAACCCCCAAAGTACCGAGAATGTAATCAAAAAGGCCAGTGTCACCTGTAGCCATCGTGGAAATGATTTGCCCCTTATTCGGATTTTGGATATGCCGTTTCGTGCAGCTCTGATCAAATACCAGATGAATACTGCCAGCACAAAAGGCTCTATCAATGACCTGAAATAGACCAATGACACTACTAGTAACGATAGAATGATTAGCCAACTGGCTGTATTTGAAAGGCGGAGGTTACGATCCATCGAGCGACAATTTATCCAAAAATCCTAACGTTTGTCAAGGCACGCAAGTGAAATCCTCTAAATATCTTTGGCACATCGGAAACCTTTGTGATTAGCTCCTGAGTCACGGTCAGAGGGCATGCGTCTGGCTACTCGATAGCCACTGCAATAGCTGTCATTGCAAAGAAATGATCCTCCGCGGACTACAAACTTTTCTTTTGCATAAGGCTCATTTGGGTCATAGGAGACCACGGAGCCTTCAGGGTTTTTCACCACTCCAACTTGACTATCTTGTTCATAGGATTGGACATGATACCTATCCGCACACCATTCCCAAACATTACCTGCCATATCATATAGACCGTAGGCATTTGGTGGATAATTTTTAACAGGAGCGGTGGCATAAAACCCATCTTCTTCCAGGTTTTGATAAGGAAAGAATCCCTGCCAAAAATTGGCTTTGTCATATGCTTGTTCGATAGGCTCGTTACCCCAAGGGTACTTATTATCATTATCGCCACCTGTAGCTGCCCATTCCAACTCTGCCTCCGTTGGTAATCGCTTACCTGCCCATGTTGCATAGGCCTGAGCATCTTCCAGGGCAATGTGAACCACAGGGTGATCCTCGCGACCGGAAATATCACTCTGCGGTCCTTCGGGATGTCTCCAATCAGCACCTGTTTTCCACACCCACCATTGAGAGAAGTCTCTAAGGTCTACAGGGCCTTCTGTCGGTTTGAAAACCAGTGAGCCGGGCATTAGTACGGAATCAGGAGGTTTTGGAGTATTGGCAGGAAGTTGCTTACTGATTTCATCCCAATCGACAGGCCTTTCTGCTACCGTAAGATAGCCCGTCTCCTCTACAAACTTTGTAAATTGGGTATTGGTGATTTCCGTGGCATCCAGATAAAATGGCGAGACTTCAACGTCATGCCTTGGAAACTCATCCTGATAGGCCTGCTCCGAACGACCACCCATTGTAAAAGTACCTCCAGGAATGAGAACCATTCCTTCCAGGATTTCGGTGGCGGTATTTTTCGTATCGGCGTCAGTCTCTCGAGCTGACTTAGATGTATCGCATGCGTAGCATACTATTGTTGCAAATAATATGTATGTGGACTTTCTCAAGTCCGGCAAGATAACTGAAAAAGGCAACATCCCTCCTGACCTGCAAACTAAATCAAAAGAGGACATCGCCTTTTCAAGTAGTTCGGACCTACTCTATTTCTATGATCATCGGAGATCTTGCCGGAATAGTAATACTGGAATCAAAAGAAATCTGATTGGTGGAGAGTACTTCCAACCCACTTTTGCTTCCGTCCAGCATCTCACAGAATCGATCTAACTTCATACTGCTACCGAAAGTTACACATAACAACATCGGCTCCAACCGAAGAACTAACAATTAAAAAGAAGATCGGAGGTAAAACATTCCTCTTTTTCTAAAGAGACCCTGAAACTATCAAAGAACTCCAAAATATCGCGACCTACAGTGCGACATTAACAAAAAAGCCACTCTAAATGCATTAGAGCGGCTTTCTATGTACCCAGGGCCGGAGTCGAACCGGCACGATATTGCTATCATTGGTGTTTGAGACCAACGCGTCTACCAATTCCGCCACCTGGGCTGGAACAAGACTAAAATTCAGCCTGTCAATAAGTCCGCCGGCTATCTATTACGTTGGAGTCCAACGCACCTGCCTGCCGGCAAGGCAGATCTACCAATTCCGCCACCTGGGGGTTGAGCGGATGCAAAAGTATCCAAAGTGCAGAATATTCCAAACAACACAGAACGCAAGATGATTGCTTATCCGACTAAACATAAAAAAAGGCGCTATTCAAGCGCCCTTTCATTTGACTATATGAAGATTCGATTACAGACTTACAATTACTTCTTTGATTTTTTCATTCCTTCTGAATAGCAGAAGCTTAGCATCTTCGCCCTCAACCTGCTCCAGGTTGATGAGCCTCTTTACTTGCTCGCCTTTCTGAATCCTATCCCAATAGATAGCATTCCCTTCGTCATCTTCCACCACAAAGCTGAGAGACGCTCCTGAATCATTTACACCGACTAATGCATACTTGTCATCATCTTTCGTCTTGGCAATATTCAGGCCTTGGCCCTCCCATTCTTCGACAACACCCTCATTCTTATAGGTCAATACCGTCTGTTTGTGACTGTAAGAATCAGATTTGACTAGAAATGTATACTCACCGGCAGGAATCCTGCTCATGTTGAATATTTTCACAAAACCATCGGTATAACCAACTCGTTCAATATGCACCAATTGTTGATTCTTATCTAGTATTTGGATATTCACATCTTCGGTAGCTGGGCTTTGGTAAATAACTCTAACTCTTTTGATATCCTCAGAAGACAAAACCTTGCAGAAAGATGCCAGGTATGCTGAATCAGCGGAAGCAAAGGTCACTGCGCTACTTAAAACTGTTAAAAGCAATGCGCTTAATTTTACCATGTTTTTCATTTTGCTCATACTTTAATTATGAATTTCACAGCAAATTTGAGAAAATAACATGAATATTTTCAAGTAAAACATGTTTTTTTTAGATGAAATACAGGTTAATAAATGAATATTTACATACTATCAAAATTCATCCGTTCCCATTTGTAATTCTTGAATTACAATTGCACTATTCGATGTGAAAATTGAATTTTTTACAACAGTATTTTCCTTGACCCAAATAAAATTTTATTTAGAAGTAATAGAAAATCAGAAAACAGGTCGAAAAATGAGATTTTTTGAGCAAGAATTAATACATCAATCCATTAATCAACGTGTCAGGTAACACTACTTTGACGCCTGCTTCATTCTGGATGAGGTTGATGGCACACAATATTGATTTGCTCCCAATCATTGGCGGAGGCTATTTGGCTTCTATATGGATCAACGAAAAACTGATGCTTTATTCGGTCACTGCATTGATATACTGTGTATATCATGTGGCATTCGAAGCAGCGCATTGGGAAGCTACCCCAGGCAAAAGGATCATGGGTCTCATTGTTAGAAGCAGTTCTAGTAAAAAAATAGGGTTTTACCGGGTCTTTTGGCGGACTTTATTCAAGTTCCTATCATTAGCTCTCGTTTTCACTGGGTTTACCATGATCCAATTTCACCGCAAAAAGCAAGGTCTTCACGACATTATAGCTGGTACGATGGTACTATATCAAGAGAAGAGGTGAAAGTTTTGTCTTGATTATTTAAAAAAGTCCAATTCTTTCTATCTTTCCCCCCGCAACCAACACTAGAGGAATTAAAGATGGATCAACAAGAATCAGGATTAAAAAAGTTTGAAAATTTCTTCGAAGGCTTTATGTTCTGGAGTAGGTGGGTTCAAGCACCTCTCTACACAGGTCTTATTATAGGTGCCTTCCTTTACCTGATCAAATTTTTCATGGAGTTAGT
>JAHCMJ010000033.1 GCA_019192485.1 Cyclobacteriaceae bacterium HetDA_MAG_MS6
CCTTTTTACATTCTTAGGGTTTATAGGGCTTTACTTCTTGCTAGGCCTGTTGTTTCTGCTGCTGGTGGGTAGGATCATCAAAATAGGACCTGGAACAGGCATAGAACTTCAAACAAAATCATAATGGAAATTACTTGGCTTTGCATATTGGTTTTTATGTTTATCATGTATGCCATGCTCGATGGCTTTGACTTTGGAGCTGGTATCCTAGATCTCTTTATTGCACGAAATGATCAGGAAAGTATGTTGATCAAAAGAAGTATTGGGCCTTTTTGGGATGGCAATGAAGTATGGCTAGTAGCTGGCGGTGGAGTCATGTTCATGGCCTTTCCAAAATTGTACGCCTCCTTTTTTAGCGGGTTTTATCTACCTCTCATGTTGGTGCTATGGTTAATCATCGCAAGAGCTATTGGTCTCGAACTGCGAAACATGTTAGATAACCAGATGTGGAGAATTATTTGGGATAGATTATTTGGAGTTGCCAGCTTGCTACTGGCACTGGTTTTCGGAATTGCCTTGGGTAATGTTATAAGAGGGGTGAATTTGGGAGGAGTGGAGAACGGTGAGTCATTGTTTGAACCTCACTATTTCTTCTCACCTTTTTGGACAACGATGGCACCATCGGCAAATCCTGGCGTTATAGACTGGTTCAGCTTGTCCGTTGGGATCGTCGCTGTTCTAACTGTTATGATACATGGAGGTAATTGGGTGGTGCTGAAAACAAAAGGTGAGTTGACTTCTCGGATCAAGTTGCTCAATAAGCGACTATCGATAATCGTGTTTGTGCTTGCGGTGATGTCCTTTTTTGCTATGCCAACCGTACAGCCTACTATCGTTAGACGTTTTTCTTCTAATATGCTACTTATGATTTTGCCTGCACTTAGTTTGGCAACTTTGATATTAAATGTACTTTTTCAAAATCGTGGAAGGGAGCTTGGAGCTTTTATCTGTAGTAGTCTTTTCATAGCCGGGATGTTTGTGTCGGCGGTGGTTGGTATATTCCCCACAGTCTTGCCTAGTACAAACCTGGTACATCCCGATCTGACGGTTTTCTCAACGGCTAATACTTCGTATGGTTTGCAGGTGGCCTTAAAATGGTGGTTGCTGGGAATAGTGCTGATCACAGGCTATACGATCATGATACACTGGGTCTACCGGGGTAAAATAGCAGACGAAAACGTTACTTATTCTCAGTATCATTAGCCGCATTACATCCTGATAGCGCATTCTTTCGTATCTTGATGGATATGCGAATATTGCTTTCTATTGTACCTGTAGCAGCATTGGTAGCACTTTTGCTGGTTAGTTATAAAAGCGAAAAAAATGAATCGATCAATGGTGTCAGTCTGGTATCACCTCCCAGACCTGTAGAGGAGGAGGATTTCCATAGCATAGCAAATATCAATGCAAACTGGGTGGCTATCATTCCTTATGGTTTTTCACCGGACGATGACCCTAGCGTGTATTATGATATGAAAGGACAGTGGTGGGGAGAACGAAGGGAAGGAACGGAGGTTCTCATTAAATATGCTCAGCAGAATAATTTGAAAGTCATGCTTAAACCCCATGTATGGGTGAGAAGTCAAGGATGGACTGGAGAGTATGAGCTAGGTACGGAGGAAGATTGGAAAAAGTGGGAACGATCTTATCAAAACTATATTTTAGAGTTTGCTCACTTAGCGGAAAAGTACAAGGTTCCTTTGTTTTGTGTGGGTACGGAGTACAGGCGAGTAGTTGTCAAAAGGCCTTTGTTTTGGGGGCATTTGATAGATACGGTCAGTCAGGTTTATTCAGGGAAGATCACTTATGCTGCGAATTGGGATAACTTTCACAATGTTACTTTTTGGAATAAGGTGGACTATATTGGTGTCGATGCCTATTTTCCACTTTGTGAGGATCCTATCCCCACAGTAGAGACAATCGTAAGCGGATGGCAAAAGCAGTATAATGAGTTGTATGCGATAAGTAAACAGTATCAAAAGCCTATTCTATTCACTGAATATGGTTATCAGAGTGTAGTCGGTGCGGCCGGCAAACACTGGGAGGTGGACAAATCAAAATTAAATATGACTGCGCAGGCAAATGCTTACAGGGCAATCTTCCAACGTTTTTGGGGAGAGGATTGGTTTGCTGGAGGCTTTCTGTGGAAATGGCATTTCAGTGATCACGCTGGAGGGCTGGAAGATCCGAATTTTACACCTCAAGGAAAGCCATCTGAGGCGGTAATTAGACAGCATTACAATCTTAATACCGGTCGATAAACCTGGAAAAATTCTTTTCAGCAACGATACCGATGGGGCCTTCATAAATACCAGCATTTCCACCTAAATCCTGAACCTGTACGGCAATCAGGTTTTTCCCATTCCTGTTGAGGTATTTTTCCAATAGTCCATAGATCCTAATCTTTTGATAGGAGCCTGAGGCTCCCAAAGGACGATTATCACGGGTATAGCCGATGAGGTGTCCATTTAAGAATACTTTGTCAAAGTCGTCAATCTTGCCAAGTACGATGACAAGGTCTTCGACATTTTTCAAATTCTCATATAAAGTGAATTCCTTCCGATACCAAGCTATGCCCTCCACAAAATCCCACTTCTTGTAGCTACGCCAAAAACCTGGTATGAGTGCATTATCCCAATGAGAATCGTCATAATGAGGACTCTTCCATTCGAGATCATCACCTTCTTTGAATTTCCACAAGCCTTCGAGCACCTGAACATCAATTGATGGTTTTTTGAGATAGATGCCTATATCCCCCTGTAGTATCCCTCCTTCCTTGATCGTATCATAGACCCTGACGGCAATGACATTTCCTGTAGTTTTCAATAGCTCTGTTGGAATGTAATACCGACGTAGAGAGGTGTAAGCCGTACGAAAATTGGGTGGGAAAGAGCCAGTGAATCCAACGAGTTGACCGTTGACAAATACTTCATCTACGTCATCGATATAGCCAAGCTCTATATAGAAATGCTCGTTTTTATCTATTCTACCCAGGTCAAAGGAGGTTCTATACCATCCGTATCCATCGAATCCATAAAAACCCTCATCTTCCCAGGCACTCGGAACAAAAACGTCTCCCCAATCTGAGTCATCAAAAGATGTAGCGGCCCATGAGATGTTGTCACCGATGTTGAATTTCCAATATCCGCGCAGATTTACAACCATCTCACCATCTTTTCCTTGAGCTTTGAAACTGGAAATCAGCAGGTTGAGGATGATTATGATCTGTGTAGTACGCAAATTCTCTGATGTTATCTACTCAATATTATAGAAATTGAGCATGTTCTCGGTCACCTGGAAGTCAAGGATTGTAAATTTTTGTCAAAAAAGAAAATCCCCTGAAAACAGGGGATCTTGCTAGTATGAAGAAGTATAAACAAGAATGTCTTAACGAACGGCAATTTGTCTTCTTCTGTCCGCATCGCGGATTTCGAAGGTGACATTACCGCTGATGCCGGACAGGTCAAAAACTCTGGCCAGCCCATCGGAATCTTCATGTTTTTCCTGATGTACCAGTAAATCTTTTTTGTTATAAATCAATATGGAGTAGTCAGCTGCGGCTTCCTGAGCAACGATGACCCGATACCTTCTGTTACCCAAGGTTCTGATGGCTAGCAAGTCTTCATCTACGGTTTTATAGACTACGTCTTTACCATTGGTAATTTCCATCATGAAGGCATCATCCTCAAGCATGTCGAGGTTGTACGATTTGACGAAACCATCCTTGTTCTTGATGATCCCACGTTGAATGACCTTTCCCTGGTTGTTTTTAATGTTCACTTTTACAAATCCTTCTTCAGTTAAGGAATTGACCAGCCGGTAGATCTCTTCCAAGTTTTCGATCCGGCTTTTGCCATCGGAGTTTTTTTTACTTTCTTTTCCTCCGTTAGCGGAAGCTGTACTGACAACTATTGTCAGTATGGCTAGTAGTAGAGTTGCTTGTTTCATGGTATGACTTTGACCTAATTTCAAGATTTAAACGTCATACATAGATACGATTTGATGTACTTCAGTTTGTCACTTAGCAGTCAACATTTGTCATGAAATGTCACAACCCTGTTTTAAGATGTCGAATTACGGAAATAATCTGAAAAGAGTCAATACAATCGTTTGTAATTGTAATAAAATTTCTCAAAAAATCAATTTGTAGCCAGCACCGTGAACGGTAAGAATGGATTTCGGGTCATTTGGATTTTCCTCGATTTTCTGTCGAAGTTTCAATATGAAGTTGTCCACTGTACGGGTGGTGGGTTGAGCGTCATATCCCCAGACATCTTGCAATAGTTGGTAGCGACTCACTACTTCGTTTTTGTGTTTCCAGAGATATTGGATAACCTCAAATTCCTTATGTGACATTTTTGTGGTCAGGTCCTCGACTCTGGCCTCATATTTATCAAAATCGATTTCTAACCTTCCAATGATAATGGTGCCAATACTCTCGGAATTTTCGGATATAGTATTGGATCTCCTCAAAACAGCTTTGACTCGGGCTACCAGCTCTCGTACACTAAATGGCTTGGTGATGTAATCATCTGCTCCTAGTTCAAGGCCGAGAACCTTATCAATCTCTTCACCCTTGGCAGTGAGAAAAATGATAGGAGTGCTGACACCAGCTTTGCGCGCTTGTTTACACACATCAAAACCTGACATTTTTGGTAGCATAATGTCGAGGATGATCAAGTTATAATTATCATCGAGTATACGTTGTAGACCTACTTCACCATCAGCAGCCATGGTGATTTCAAATCCTTCAAACTCCAAGTTATCTTTTAAACCGATTCGCATATTGAGCTCATCTTCTACAACCAATATCTTTTCCATCATAGTTGCTTATTCATGTAAAAGAGCAAACTAAAGGTACTACCGTGACCTTGCTTGCTGTCGACTTGTACGTTTCCACCATGGGCTTCCATAATATGGGATACGATTGATAGTCCTAAGCCCGCACCTTTTACGGTATAAACATCTCCATGGCTTACCCTGTAGAATTTATCAAAGATCTCCGCTAGTTTTTCTTTGGGAATACCTATTCCCATATCACTGATAGATATTCTGGTTTGGTCAGCGGATGTCTGAAGTTCGATTGATATGTGCTTGCAATCCTTTGAATATTTGATGCTATTGTCTATTAGATTTACTACAGCTTCATAGATCGCCTCGCGATCGGCATTTAGATTTACGGGTTGCTGGGGCAATTTGCTTTCATATTCAAATCCATTTTGCTCCAAGTGATATGAGTAATCCCTGATGATTTCTTGGAGTAGTTGGCGTAGGTCGACTTTGGAGAAGTGGTAGTCTCGCCGATTGGCTTCTATCTGCGAAAAGTTGAGGATTCGGTTGACAATGTTTGTAAGCCTGTTAGTCTCCTTATAGATGATCTCAAAATACTCCTGTTTTTTTGTTTGATTTTTTACTCTGCCCAGCATGAGTGTCTCCGCAAACATACTGATCAGTGCAAGGGGTGTCCTGAGCTCATGTGAGACGCTTGAAACAAAATCTGACTTGACTTGGGCCAGTTGGATTTCTCGATTGAGATTACGAAAGACAAGAAAAAAACCCGTGATCAACAATGTGGCCAATAAACCTGCAGCAATTAGATTGGATGCTACACGTTGGTCGACCAGCTCTCTTACTGTGGCTGATTTAGAGCTTATTCCCACTAGCAATTCCGGAAATAGCCACATTTTCTTGCTTAGCAAAATATCTTTTTTTAGTGAATCTGTGGTATAGATTATGCGCTCGTCTTCTTTCCGCTGCATGGTGATGATCAGCTCCTCGTTGCCAATCTGTTGCAGCTTTGGGCTCAGTATTTCGTTGATGTACTCTGCAGGATCCATGAGTACTACCATCAGAAACTGCTCCTTGCTTTTAGCGGTGATAACGATATATATGACCTGATAGTCAAATCCATTTGCTTTAAAAAGCGTCATGGGTTCTACTTTCCGATATTGTGATTTGAGGTAGTTACGCAGTCTGCCGATGACTTCCTGGTTGTTCTTGTTGAGTACTTCCAATCTTGGTTGGAGTTCGGGAGTTTCCAGCGTGTTATGCAGATAGGACCACTTGTTTTGTTGATCAAATGATTGTATCAGCAGTGCCTTTATTCCATTGTAACCCAGAGCTACTTTGATTTCCTCAGACAATACATGGGAGCGATCTTCAAACTGTTCTTCGATCTTGTCTACAATGGAGTTGAGTATATCGTCTGAGTATTGGTTGACTGAAAAGATGATAGCATCTAGTTGGTCTTTATAGATTCGTTCGATAACCTGTTCATTTTCATTAAGCGTACTTACTTCATAGACCAGATAAAGTATCAAAGGCAACAGTATGGTACCAATAACGATGGTGACTAACTTTCGTGACCTTGATCTCATATTTTCAATAAAACCTTTCTGGAATATACGAAGTATTTTTAGTCGTGTACGGCCCTTTGGATTGTAGCTGCAAATCTTTAACTTGATTTTACAATTAATGACATATCAGAAATGGCTAACGAGACGAGAGGACAGGTAGAGAAGATTCTCATGGAACTAGGAAAAAAAATCGATCACCTGATCGATGAAACCAAAGATGCCAGTACCGAAGTCCGAGATGAGATTGAAAAAAAGATTGATGATCTCAAAGAGAAAAAAGAAAAGCTGGAGGAGGATTTTAAAAAGTACAAAACAGATGAAAAGTGGCATGAAGCTCGTCAACATTTTGTTAGTGCTGCGCAGGAAATGAAAAGAGCACTAGAGAAGCTTTTCAGCAAAGCCTAGAATTATTAAATTCTATCCAGTACTTTTTTGATCAAGGCATCTATGATCCTGTTAGGATCTTTGGAAAATCTGTTGCGTACGCGATTGGCTATGATGGCATTTACGCTTACCATGTCGTGTCCCATGAGCCTGGCCAGCGCATAGTAACCGGCGGTTTCCATTTCAAGGTTGGTCAGCCAGAAATCATCGAGATGAAAGTAGTTCAATGATTGGACAAGCTTAGGGTATCTAATAGGGAGGCCAAGGGATCGTCCTTGAGGTGCGTAAAAGCCGTGGCATGTCACGGTGTTTCCTGGTGTAGTTACATCTGCGAATGTTTCCACCAAGCTTTCAGAGGCCTTTACACAGTAAGGCAGGTAAGGTAACCTGATTTCCTCCTGTAGCGCAGTGCTGATATCTGACTCTTTTGGAGTTTGCTCTAGATCATAGTAGTACATCAGCGGGTCCATACCGATGGCATACTCACTCAAAATATGAGTACCTAGTCGAATGTCTTCTTGTATACTGGCAGAGGTACCAATTCTCACTATTTTTAGTTTTCTTCTCTTAGGTTTAGGCTCTCTTTTTTTGAAATCGATGTTGACCAGAGCATCTAGCTCATTCATGAGGATTTCTACATTGTCCGTACCCATGCCGGTACTGATCACCATGATCTTTTTGCCTTTGTACTTGCCAATGTGCGTGATGAACTCCCGTTTGTTCATTTCAAAATCTACTGCATCAAAAAAGCTGCTAACTCTATGGACTCTGTTGGGGTCACCTACGGCGATGATGGTGTCCGTGACTTGCCTCGGTTTCAGATTTAGGTGATAAATACTGCCATCCGGATTGATGATTAAGTCTGTATCTGAAAGTCTCGGCATGGTAGTAGATGTTTAGCTGGTTCTATATGTTGGTCAATCTGAATTTTGTTTTTTTCTCTTTACTCCCCTGTAGGGGTTATAGCCATTTGATTCTTTTTGGTAATATCCGCTGCCATTATATGCTCTCACTTTTGGTGCATGCATGCACTGTTCCGAGCAGCATCCATTGTACTTAGCAGCTCCTGCTGCAGACATGGGCACATGGATATTGCAGTCTGGGTTGGCACAATTAACCATCCGGTCTGATGCCTCGCCTGTCACATGGCATTTTCCAATGACCGAGGGGTTTACCTTGTTTACTTCTTTTACGATCCGATTGTCAAAAACATAACATTTACCCTCAAAATCCTCCCCATCAGCTTCGATACCGTATTTAATAATTCCTCCATGTAGTTGGTAAACATTTTCAAAGCCCTGTTCCAGTAGATAGGCGCTGGCTTTTTCACATTTGATACCTCCGGTACAATAAGTGATCACTTTCTTATCCTTGTACTGCTGGAGTTCATTGATCTTGTCCGGAAAATCTCGAAAGTTTTCAATATCCAGGGTGACAGCGTTCTTGAATTTTCCAACATGGTGCTCATAGTTGGATCTCACGTCCAGGACTACGGTATCCTTGGACTCATTCTTTAGTATCTCACGAAACTCCTCTGGTTCAATATATTCTCCTGTCTTTTTGGTGGGTTCGATATGCCGAAGACTAGAGTGTACAATCTCTGGCTTGACTCTAACATGTAGCTTGGCAAACGTATATTGATCGTGGGTTTCCACCTTGAATTCCAACTTCTCAAATTCCGGCTTGGCTTTGACGTGCTTCATATACGCTTCACAATCTGATCTCCGTCCCGAGACAGTGCCGTTTATTCCTTCTGAGGCAATGATGATCCTACCTCGGAGATTCAGGTCCAGGCACATGAGGTGATGTTGCTCTCTGAAGTCCTCAGGATCTGCTATGGGTGTGTAGCAGTAATACAGTAATACTAAAAAATCCTCTTTCATAAGCTTAATCCTGTTTCAGGCAGGATGCTATTTCCTATAAATATTGACAGATCATCTGATCCATCATCGCAAAACGTCATTTTTTCACGTTCGTAGCTGGGTTGCCAAATACTGTTTCCCCATCGGCTATTGCGCCGATCACTACCGATCCAGCACCTACACGGGCTCCTTTCCCTATAGTAACTCCCGCTACTATGGTTACTCCAGATCCGATAAAGGCATTTTTCTTGATCTCTACTCCAGCGTTGATTGTGGACCCAGCACCTACCTGGACAAAATCCTGAAGTGTGACATCGTGCTCAATGGTGACTCCGCTGCTAATGATGCAGTGTTGGCCGACACTACTATTGGCACCAATGGTGGCTCGGCTATTGATGAAATTGCCGTGTCCTATGGAAGCTGACTTGGAAATGTAAGCTTGCTGATGGACTGCATTTGTGGGCATCACCTTTCGTTGCTCCATTAGGTAGTCTACCTGGTCTTTCCTGACCTGGTTGTCATCCGTAGCCACAAAAGCTTCGCATTTTTGCCCTAGGAGCTTAAGGTATCCATGGTCCTCAGGGTCTCCCAGGATCGGAATATTCCCGATCTCCTGTCCATGGAGAGATTTATCCTCATCCAGGAAACCATACACAACGACACCATTACTTTCAAAAATTTCCAGTGCCGATTTGGCGATTCCTTTTGCACCGAAAATAATCACGGGTTTTTCCATACCTGATTAAAATTGACGGGCAAAGTTAGGGATATTCTATCGTCTGAAAACCGGAAAACGCACTTTGTGAGTTGCTAAGTATAGAAAGAAGGGCAAATAAGCAGTTTTGTATCGGATAAGGGTCCCAATATTGGGGGTGCTAAGAGCAATAAAAGTGGATAACAATATGATACCAAATACGGTGAAGATGGTGGTGCTATCAACGGACAATGTCTTCCGCTTTTTGATCAGTTGGTAAACCCCAAAACATGTCAGCGCCAGATAAGCAAGGTTTTCGATTCTGCTAGGCAAGGTAATAATAGAATAAGGCCTGCCCCAGATTGTAGGGGCAAACAAGCCATTAAATAGTGCTTTTGGGCCATTAATAATAATACTCATCCAAGAGGGTTCTAGATTATACATAATTACCTTGGATGTATCGACCTCTGCCACGAGCAGTTGATAGTTTTCATAAATAGATAGAGGCAGCCGGTTGAAGGTAAGATAGGGATGTATGGAGGAGGCAAGTAGAGCAGCACATATACCAATCCCAGTGATCAAAGTTATTTTAAATTTTTTGTTGAATTTGAATCTTTCAAGGACAGACCATGAAAAGGCTGGTATGCCAATTATCAACAACACAATCCCCAGATAGTGCTTAAGTTTTAGCACTACTACGAAGGTGATTAAGAATACTACTATTTTCCCCCATGGCCTTGGATTCTCTTTTAGTATTGATAGCAGGCAAGCTGCCGCCAGGCACAATGCACTGTTGGCAATAGAGTCTTTGAGGATACCTGATGACCAAAACACCACAGATGGCAAGAACCCAAAGCAAATCACAGCCCATGAACGACTGTTTGGATATTTTTCACTTAATGTTTCAATCAGAATCCAAAATCCAATAAAGCTGATCAATGATATATATATTGACGTAAGCCAATAGGTATCATTGGTAAGGGCAACGATTGGCGATAAGATCTTAATGAAAAAAACCACTCTTGGCTGCAACGTTAAGCCTGAAATTGGCTCTAGCCACAATTTGGAAAGGTAATCACTAAATGAAATCGCTGATGCATTGAATTGTACCGCCCTTTCAAACAGACTATAAGTGTCACCACCAGCATAGTAGTGTTGGTAGAGCATGCCTAAAGCAATTCCAGAGAGGATCTTCAGGGAAAGTATCAAGTAAAACAACCATTGGGGGAGTAGTTTGACAATATACCTCGACAGGGTCAGGACAAGTAATAGAATTAGTGTTATGTTGAGAAAAATGGTGGTCATCTCAGGAGATCTACTCCAATAGCGCACTGCAAGCATCTTTTTCGCATACAGTAGTGCTTGTAGAGCTGGTTGAGTCCTTGTGTATCAAAGGCATTTTCAATACTGATATTCGTTTTCTGCCATTTGCTAGTTATTTTATTTTTTTCAAGAGGCAGTTGCTCTAACCATAAAACTGCTCTTTCTGCCATTTCTATATTCCCAATCTCTTTACTGTAGGCCATTAGCAGAGGGGCTATGGCATTTGCAATTAGTGTTAGAACAAAACCTTGACCTATTTTCGACGATTTCCCCGATTTATAGGGTTTGCCAAAATCGTAATGCTCGAGCCAATACTTTTCAGTTGTTGGGTTGGTTAGCAACCGCTGAACTTCATTAAAGGTATGAGCTGCAATCAACTGATGAAAAAAATGTTGCTGCTGGCTCATTAATGTGGCAAACTGCACCAGTCGAATGGTGGGAAAGGAAGGAGGTCTCAACTTGCTGAATTTCCACTGGAAGCGATGCAAGGGTGTTTCTAATTTGTACTTCGCTACAAGAAATTGATATTCTCTCTGAAGCGTTTCACTGTATTCATCTGTTGTTTCTTCCAGAAATCCTGCTTGTCCTAAAATGAGTCCATAGACTTGATGTGGATGATCAGCGTGTTTTCGGATGACTTTGAGCGGTAAATGGCTCACCAACCTATCAAAAGGGTCGGAATTAAGCTTTAAGCCAAACGCCCTCGCAAGAACCCTGTAGGATGTCTCTTCCCAGTCTTTATTGACTTTTTGGAATATTTCAGAGACCTCTGAGGCTTTTTGTTCCAGTCGCTCGGTCACCAGTTTTGAAACCATCATGGCTACCTTGGTATCATCAACATGGCCTATCTGGGATGCACAAGGTATTTCGGTCGGGCTATTGACCAGGCTTCGATAAGACGCGATCAGATTAGGTTCTATCAAAGGTTTTAGCTCCAACGTTGGTATCATACTGCCATCCGTCCTAATTACATCCTGATTATCCTCCCAAACCACATGAAGAATCACGCTGTCGTATCCTTTGTCTGTCTGATGTCTGTGAACATACCAGTCCGAGGAGCGAATGTGTATCTCGACATTTCCAACCCAATCCATATCACCGATCTTAATTTTAGCATTGGAAAAATCCGGTCCTGCATTTTCATTGGGGTGTCCGATACTAAATACTTTTAGTGTATCTCCGGCAGTGGTCTGCAGGTTATTTCCCGCAAAACGCTGGAATTGCCATAGGTGATGGATGAATTGCTCGTTCATGATGATCAACCAAGGCTTGAAAGTAATGAATTATCCTTAGATTGAAGACCTACTTCAGGTAACGGCTCAAGAAACCAGCCATTTGGTGTTGGAGTGTCTGAGCCACCTGAGCAGCGGCCTCTGCAAAATCTTCCCCGTCACTTGCGTAAATAATTCCTCTTGAAGAATTGACAAGCAATCCGCATTGCTTGTTGAGCCCGTATTTGCAAACCTGCTCTAAGTCGCCACCTTGAGCTCCTACACCGGGTATCAATAAGAAATGTTCAGGGATTTGTCTCCTGATGCTGATGAGCGTTTCGACCCTTGTGGCACCAATTACGTA
Organism: Cyclobacteriaceae bacterium HetDA_MAG_MS6; assembly: GCA_019192485.1. Taxonomy (GTDB): domain Bacteria; phylum Bacteroidota; class Bacteroidia; order Cytophagales; family Cyclobacteriaceae; genus MS6. Next base: position 12,195 of record JAHCMJ010000033.1, read on the forward strand.
CATGAGGTTGTTGGGGTTACCCCAGTCGGCGCTTTTGCGAATGATTCGCTCATACAGCTTTTCACTATTGTTGTCGACTAGGAGGTCTTGGAAATCAAATGAGCCGGCATTGGAAGTGGCGGCTAGTAGGATTCCCCATTTTCTTTCATGACCTAAAAAAGGAGTGACTGAGTCCTGACCCATGTAAGGAGATATAGTTATGGCGTCAAAGTCCATTTGATCGAAGAATGCCTTGGCGTACATATTGGAGGTATTTCCGATATCGGCACGCTTGGCATCTGCTATACGGAATGTATTCTTGGGTAGATAATCTATTGTTTTTTCTAATGCTTCCCAGCCTTTAGAGCCCAGTGCTTCATAAAATGCTATATTCGGCTTGTAAGCGACAGCGTACTCTTTTGTGGCATCTATAATCTGCCGGTTAAACTCGAAGATGGGATCATCATGGTCCAGTAAATGTTTGGGGAGTCTGTTCCAATCAGGATCCAGGCCCACACATAAAAAGGATTCTTTCTCTTTGATCTTATCGAAAAGCTGCTGTCGGGTCATAGGCGTAACGGCGATAAAAAAATAATAAAGACTAAATCAATTACGCTGGTTGAGCTTTTATCGAAAGTCGATGAGTTCTACTCCCGGGTGGTTCTTCACATTAAAAGTAAAGAAATCTTCGGTCAAGTCTGCTTTTTCCTCAAATGACTCGATGTTGTACCGGAAATCAATACCGTCAGTTTGGAAAATGGTGAAAGATTTCAGATACTCTTTGGGCGTAATGATCATCCGGATTTTGCGAACAGGCTTTTCCAGATCTTCTGCATCCAGATCCACGACGCTGTTGCCATTTTCTTTTTGGGCTAGGAGTACGTATTTGTAGCCTTCTTTGTACACTTCCACGATACTGTTGAGATTCATTTGCTGATCTTCCGGTTCTTGTTGGCGTACTGTTACCTCAGCGTTCTCTTTACTATAGGTCCAGATGTTTTCACCATCATTATATATCTCCTGGCCTGATACCTCCAGCTTATATTTATCTCCCATGACGGTGATGGTGCCTTTCATGGATTCATCGATTTGCCCCACTTTATCACTCATTTCCTGCGAGAATGAAGCTACAAATCCTTGTGCTTGCTGGTAGTTGGCACTCATAGCATCCAACAATTGTTTTGCTTCCGGGTCATATTGGATAGCTTCCGTCTGAGAGAATGCGACATAATAAGCACCTAGGATAAGAAGAGTTAATATGCTAAACCTTTTCATTGTTATTAGTATTTACTGCCTATTTCTGACAATAATTGTTCCAAACTATATTCATCCTTTATGAGAACCTCTCTGGCCTTGCTGCCCTCAAATGGGCCTACAATACCGGCAGCTTCCAGTTGATCTATTAGCCTGCCGGCCCTGTTATAACCTAACTTCATCTTTCGTTGAATGAGGGAGGTACTACCCTGTTGATGCACAACAATCAGCCGAGCAGCATCTTCGAATAACGCATCTCGCTCCGTAAGATCCACTTCACCTATGCCACTTTCTTCTTCACCCACAAACTCTGGCAGCATATATGCTGAGTCGTAGCCTCGTTGATCACCTACGAACTCGCAAAGGTCATCAACTTCAGGTGTATCTACAAATGCACATTGCAAACGAGTGATGTCAGATCCAAGGGATAATAGCATATCACCCATGCCGATCAATTGCTCGGCACCACCAGCATCTAGGATTGTTCTGGAATCGACTTTTGAAGTAACCCGAAAAGATAGTCTTGCCGGGAAATTCGCTTTGATGATACCTGTGATCACATTGACAGATGGGCGCTGAGTGGCGACGATCAGGTGGATTCCTATGGCACGTGCCAATTGCGCCAGCCGAGCGATGGGCGTCTCGATTTCTTTGCCGGCGGTCATCATGAGGTCAGCCAGCTCATCGATCACCAGTACAATATAAGGCAGATAGGTATGCCCTTTTTGTGGATTCAGTCGCCTGTTGGTAAACTTCTTATTGTATTCCTTCAGATTTCGACAACCTGCATCCTTAAGTAGGTTGTATCGGTTATCCATTTCTATGCATAGCGAGTTTAGCGTATGGACCACCTTGGTCGTGTCCGTGATGATAGCCTCTTCGCTATCTGGAAGCATAGCCAAAAAGTGACGCTCCAGCTTATTGAATAGCGTCAACTCCACCTTTTTCGGATCTACTAAAACAAACTTGAGCTGAGAAGGGTGCTTTTTGTAGATCAGGGAGGTCAGTACCACGTTCAATCCCACAGACTTACCTTGCCCGGTAGCACCAGCCATAAGCAGGTGGGGCATTTTGGCGAGATCAGTAACATACACTTCGTTTGAGATAGTTTTGCCAAGGACCACGGGGAGCTCCATGTCGCTTTTCATAAACTTCTCAGTGGTGATAACTGACTTGATATCCACCATCTCTCGGTTCTTATTGGGGACCTCAATTCCTATGGTCCCACGACCCGGAATCGGTGCTATGATCCTGATGCCCAGTGCCGCCAGGCTAAGTGCAATATCGTCTTCAAGATTCTTGATTTTTGAGATTTTCACCCCTGCCTCAGGTACTATCTCATAGAGCGTGACTGTAGGTCCTATGGTGGCTTTGATACTGGAAATACCAATTTTGAAGTTGACGAGGGTCTCGACTATCTTATCTTTATTTTGCTCAAGCTCTTCCTTAGAAACCATCACATCCTTCGGCGGATAGTCAATTAGCAGACTGGGAGAGGGGTACTTATAGTGAGGTAGGTCGAGCGTTGGGTCGTAGTTTTCCGATTTTGTTGCTGATTTTTCTTCAAATGATGGAGAGGCTACTTCCATCTCAAGTTCTTCCTCCTCCTCTTGTTCTAGCTGAGTCTCATCATTGGTCACTCCTTGCAGCTCATCAGGAAGTTCGAAAGAAAAAGAAGGTTCTGGTTTTGTGGATTTGGAGGGCTTTTGAGGCTTGACATTCCAAGAATCAGCAAGAATATCTTTGTCATCTTCTTCATCGCCAAATAGATCCACATCTTCCTCCGCGACCTCTTTTTTGATTTGTTCAATAACGGAAGTGATATTGGTAGATTCCTCGCCCTTATCGCTGCCTTCAGGTTGTTTAAACTTCTCCAGAATAGAATGGAAGAATGAGACGATTTCATCAAAAGCTCCGATACGAGTGATATCGAAAAAATACATATTGAAAACGATGAAAAGAAATAGGATCAGAAGTAGTGATCCCCAACCCATCAAGCTTTCTAATACGATTGCCATCTCAAAGCCTATGCCGCCACTAAGAAATCCCCAGATTGATAACTCGTCGGAGGCCAGTAGGAAGTAGCCCAGGATAAGGCTGGTCCAGATTAGATAAAAGGTAGTAAACAAAAAGGCTTTGGATATTGGGATGGTCTGGCGTTGATACAATATGCGATGAGCAACAATGAATAGGAGAGGAGGGATAAGCAAGGAGGCTATCCCAAACCAATTGAAAATAAAGTAGTGTGCGATGATAGCTCCTACTACACCAAACCAATTGTTAACTTCTTGGCCGGATTCCTTGATATTGGTATTGAGAAATGCCTCAACAACACTATGATCAGCCTGTCCGGTTTTTAGGTAAGAAATAAACGCAAGCAACAGAAAGAAACCACTTAGTAAAAATGCTAGTCCTGCGGCGATTTGAAACTTGCGGTCATTGATGAAATTGATATCTAAACTAAAAGTCTTTTTTTCTCTGGATTTTACCTTATACGTGTTTCTTGCCATTCGAAGAGAATATCAAACAAAAGTAATAGAGTTTATGCTTCCGTCAAGCGCTTCAAGATAGCCTTATTAATGCGCTTGATCAAACCGGGACCCTCATAAACAAATCCTGTGTAGATCTGAACAAGGTCAGCACCTGCATCGAGTTTTTCAATAGCCGAGGCTTCGTCATAAATCCCACCTACAGCAATAATAGGTAGGTCTGGAGTCTTTGCCCGGATTTGGCTAACGATCTCCGTTGACCTATTGCGCAGTGGCTTACCGCTGAGGCCACCATTACCGATCTTTTCTGTTTCATGATGAGGAGTTGCTAGTCCTGCCCGATCAACTGTGGTATTGGTGGCAATAATACCATCGATCCCTACGGAGTCAATAATTTCCAGGATATCAGATAGCTCGTGAGTATTAATGTCAGGAGCTATTTTCAGTAAGATAGGTTTATCGACTTCTTTCTTATTATTCGCAGCTTTTAGCGTCTGTAGCAATTCTGCAAGTGGTTCTTTGTCCTGCAACTGTCGAAGGTCTGGTGTGTTTGGAGAGCTCACATTCACTACGAAGTAGTCCACATAGGGAAAGAGAGCTTCGAAGCACTTGAGGTAGTCATCTTTGGCTTGCTCATTTGGTGTTACTTTGTTTTTGCCAATGTTTCCACCTATGATAACGGACTTGGGCCGGTTCTTTAATTTCTCCGCCGCTAAATCCATTCCAGCATTATTGAAGCCCATTCGATTGATCAGTGCCTCATCAGACTTAAGACGGAACAATCTTGGTTTCGGGTTACCAGGCTGCCCTTTTGGGGTTACAGTACCCACCTCAAGGAAACCAAAGCCCAATGCAGGAAGTTGATGGATCAACTCAGCATTTTTATCGAAACCTGCGGCTAATCCTACTGGATTTTTGAACGTGAGTCCAAACAACTCCTTTTGTAACCTGGGGTCATCCAAGCAAAAAAGAGACTGGAATATTGCTTTCACACCGGGAATACTCATCACCAATCGTAATAAACCGGTTGTGAAATAATGTGCGCGCTCGGCGGGCATCAGGAAAAGCAAGTGCTTCAGTATATGATACATTTTAGCTTCTGGGATGATAGTCTTTGATCACCTGTTGCAGGTACTCCCGGTCGAGATGAGTGTATATTTCTGTAGTAGTAATGGATTCATGTCCGAGCATCTCTTGCACAGCACGTAAGTCGGCACCTCCCTCAATCAGATGTGTTGCGAAAGAATGTCGAAAGGTGTGCGGACTTATGGATTTGTCTAATCCAGCTTTCGAAGCAAGTTCTTTGATAATCAGAAACACCATAACACGGGAAAGCTTAGCCCCTCGTCGGTTGAGAAACAGGAAATCCTCATTTCCAGGTTTGATCGTGAGGTGGTTACGAATCTGATCACGATATATCCTGATATGCTTCAATGCTGTTTTCCCGATCGGGACAAGTCGCTCTTTGGTTCCTTTGCCTACGACTTTTAAGAATCCTATATCTTCGTAAATGTTACTTATCCTAAGCCCGATCAACTCACTAACACGTAGCCCCGAACTGTAGACGGTCTCCAGCATAGCGCGATTCCTGGGGCCTTCTGGAGCTGACATATCGATTGCTGACAGTAACTGGTCTATTTCGTGCACATTCAGCGTGTCAGGTAGTTTTCTTCCTAGTTTTGGTGCTTCTAATAGCTCGGAGGGATCATCAGAAGTGAGTTCCTCGTAGACAAGAAATTTAAAAAAGGCCTTGAGCCCGGATAACATTCTGGCCTGTGAATATGGAGACATACCCAGCTCATTCAAAAATTCCAGAAAATCGAGTAGATCTGTTTGGGAAACTTGTTGAGGAGGTGATTCACTGTTTTTGATTTTCAAAAACTCTCGTAATTTAGTCACATCCCTGAGATAGGCCTCCACGGAATTCTGGGCGAGGGAGCGTTCCATTTTCAGGTAGCTTTTGAATTGTTTGATGTAAATATCCCAGCCCACGAGACACAAAATTAGGCCATGGATTTTAAAGTTGAGACAACATCATTCCGGTCTTTTTGGTTGTTTTTCTTATTTACTGGAAGTCTTTGTCGTTTTTTGCTAAAAAGAACTAAATGAAAATATTGATTATCAATGGACCCAATCTCAATCTACTTGGCAAGCGTGAGGTGGATATCTATGGGAATAAAAGCTTTGATGATTTCTTTACAGAACTGAAAAGTGAATTTAAGGAGGTGGAACTGACCTATTTTCAATCCAACCACGAGGGTGAGCTCATTGAGAAAATACATGAGGTAGGTTTTGATATCGATGGGATTGTTATGAACCCAGCGGGATATTCGCATACTTCAGTAGCCTTGGCCGATGCTGTGGCGGCTGTGCCGGCACCTGTAGTTGAGATACATATTTCTAATATCTTCAACAGAGAGCCTTATAGGGTACATAGCTACATTAGTCCTGTAAGTGCAGGTGTATTGACTGGTTTTGGGCTGACAGGATATAAGTTGGCGATCAAGTCGTTGATCGATAGCAAATGAGAGTGATTTCCTTTTATCCGGGACCATCTAGAGTGTACTCCAAAGTCACGGAGTACATTTACGAAGCCTATATGGATGGTATCATGTCCATCAATCACCGGAGCCAGGATTTCATGAAATTATACGCCGACACCCGATCGGTGTTAGTAGAAAAGTTGGATGTTCCAGAGGACTATCAGGTAGTCTTTGTGTCCGCTGCTACGGAGTGTTGGGAGATTATCGCACAATCACTAACCAGGGAGAGCAGCCAACACTTTCATAATGGAGCGTTTGGCAAAAAATGGGCAGAGTACACGGATAAGCTGACGTCTCAGGTTGTTTCAACACCATTTGACCTCAACGAAGCACTTCCGGTTACAGCGGTAGACTTAACAGCAGATGTCCTTTGCGTAACGCAATGTGAGACATCCAATGGGACTTACGTGAGTGAGGCTACACTGAAACAGCTAGGAGATGCCAGGAACACCGATCAATTGATAGCCGTGGATGCAACATCGTCACTCGGTGGAGTTGATATTAATCTCAGGCTTGCTGATGTTTGGTTTGCGTCAGTACAGAAGTGCTTTGGTCTGCCAGCTGGTATGGCGATCATGATATTGTCTCCCGATGCAGTACGTCGGGCCGAAGTTTTAGCAGATAAGAAACATTACAATAGTTTGTTGTGGATTCTGGAAAATGCATCGAAGAATCAATCGCACCATACACCAAATGTACTTGATATCTATTTGCTATATCGTACGCAGCTTAAGTCAAAGGGAATAGCAAAAACTGATCACAAGCTTACTGAAAGATTGAAGTACTGGGATCAATTTTTTGAAGATTTAGACTATTTCGAATGGTTAGTAGAAAATCCAGCCCTGCGGTCCAAGACGGTCATGGCCTTGAAATGTCCCGAACCGGAGAAGGTTAAAAAGAAAGCAAGGAATGCTGATTTCGTAATCGGGAATGGATATGGTCCATGGAGGGAGGATACGATCCGAATTGCTAATTTCCCAGCTATCAAAGGCAAAGAGATTGAAGGGCTTTCCAAGCTTTTGAGAAAATATTTTAACTGACGTTACTCGGGGTTCAATCCCTTCTACGGATAATAGTGCTTTTATTGATCCAGCATTCCACCTTGATTTCCTGACCTACTTCATACTCTTCATTGAAGATCTCTTCGCTAGAGGGGAATTGAGCTTTAGCTGCCTCAGCTTGCGCGTTATTGCCAGCCTTGGTATACATGTCATTGGCTACCAAGTAAACGCCTCGATCCAGTACGCGACTTTCACCTTTTTTGCACTCTTCAAAACTTGTAAAATAAAGGTTACCCAACAGGTTGTAGGCACTACTGGAATTGGGGTCAATAGCTATTGTTTCGTAAGCAGAAGCTCTTGACTTCGGTTTGTTGCCAAGTTTGTTGTATGCTGAAGCTATTCCGAGGCTTGCATCATGCTTCTCTTCATTGGTGTCCGCGAGTTCCTTTGCTTCGCCGTAAAGCTCAACGGCCTTTCTGTACTCACTAGCAGCTTGGTATTTGTCTGCCAAGGCCTTTGCCAGCTTGTATGAAGGATCCTGGGCAAGCACAGTCTCGCCGGCTTTTGTGAAATAGGGTTGATCCGTGCATTTGGCTTGTAGCGAGTATCGGAATATTTTCTTGGCTGTACCTATATCCTCTGGGTTTTCTTCCAGTTTCGGGGCCAGCCTTTCCGAGATAAACTCACAAGTTAAAATACCATCCAGAGCACTGAGGAATGCATCCACTTTATCTTGTTCTTTTTTCATTTTTTCTATTTTGTGACCCGCCTTCATTTTTGCATCTATGGCGTTAGAAACTCGTTCATGGACTTCCAGCACGTTTTCAGCAGTCATTTCCTTAGGCTTCACTTCATAATACTGCTTAGCCAACATCATGTAAGGGGTGAGGTTGTAATCGGAGATTTCAGTGCCATTTTGGGCGTAGGCATTATCATACAATTCGGACAGCAGTGGGTACTTGCTACGATCCTTATAATACAGCTTGAAAGCCTCATATGCTTTTCGGTCCATGACCTTGGCCTCATTTCCAAAGTGCTTGGCACGTTGGTCAAACATCCATAAAAGGGAATCCTGAAGTTGGTTTTTGCGATCTTCTGATACCCCTGATTTTATAATCTTGCCAATGACTTTGACACCATCAATATAAATGGATGGGTTGAGGTTAGCGTTGTTTTCATACAGCCATTGCAATGCTGTGAAAGAGTCATTGTAATTGTCTAACCCCATGGCCACTTTGTAATAAGCTTGTTTTTCTTTAGCCATCTTTTCCAGTTGGGGATCCTCTGGCCAGTTCCATGACGATTGAGCCATAGTTGTGATGGAAATAAATATGAGCATTAAGCTCTTTAGATAAGTCAGTCCTTTCATACTACCCATTAGAATTTTGCCGCAATTTGGTTGAAAATATATTTGATACAGTACGTATGCAATTAGCTTTGTGTTAAAATTTTTTCTAAAGTGCTCAATATCAAGGAAATTCTTTCTGTTACACTGATTCTTTTTTCGGTCATAGATATAATAAGCAGTGTCCCTTTGATTATCGATCTCCGTAAGAAAGCCGGACATATCCAGTCGGAGAAGGCTACTCTGATATCCGCTGTCATCATGATTGTTTTCCTGTTTTTAGGAGAGGGCATTCTCAATTTGTTTGGAATTGATGTCGGATCATTCGCTATAGCCGGAGCTATTATCATGTTTCTGATTGGTATGGAAATGGTCTTAGGCCTACAGTTCTTCAAAAATGATACCGAGAATGTCTCTTCGCATTCAGTAGTTCCAATTGCATTTCCTTTGATCGCAGGAGCGGGTACCATGACCACTTTGCTCTCATTGCGAGCGGAGTACGATACGGTCAATGTCCTAATCGGCATTGTGATTAACCTACTTTTTGTATACTTGGTACTCAAGACAAGCGGCTGGCTCGAGCGCAAGATCGGAAATGGTGGCTTTGTAATATTGAGGAAGGTTTTTGGAGTGATACTCCTGTCTATTGCAATCAAACTATTTAAAAATCACTGGTTTATTTAAATGATCACAATCTATACAGACGGAGCTGCCAAAGGGAATCCTGGACCCGGCGGTTATGGAGTTGTTTTGGATTACAAAGGGAAGCGAAAAGAGTTATCCGAAGGCTTTCGCCTGACCACCAATAACAGGATGGAGCTACTAGCTGTCATCAAGGGGCTTGAATCTATCAAGAGAGAGGGCTGGCAGGTGTTGGTCGTCTCTGACTCCAAGTATGTCGTGGATGCGGTGGAAAAAGGCTGGCTGAAGAACTGGGTAGCCAAAGGGTTTAAAGGAAAGAAAAACCAGGATCTCTGGGAGCGCTTTTTAAAATCATTTTATAAACATCAAGTCAAGTTCAAGTGGGTAAAAGGCCACGCAGGACACCCTGAAAATGAGCGTTGTGATCAGCTTGCTGTGGAGGCTTCGGAAGGAGGGGAGGAGCTTCCACCGGATACAGTTTTTGAGCAGATATACCAATCGGGATAGTCTTGCCCAATTCTTTCTTTAAGTTCAAGCAATTTTTTATCAACCAGGATAAATGCGCGATGAAGGTTACAACCGAAGGTTGTGTCTTTGGTGCGTGGATTTCCGTAGATGGGGTGAGTGACGTTTTGGATATAGGCACTGGTACGGGACTTTTGGCACTGATGGTGGCGCAAAGAGCAGGAGCAACTATTGATGCTGTAGAACTTGATGGGGAAGCTGCAAGGCAAGCGGCCGAAAATGTAAGTAGTAGTTTATGGGCTAATAATATAAATGTGTATCATGGAGCCATTCAGCAGTTCAAAACTCACCGACGATACAATCTAATTGTCAGTAATCCACCTTTCTTTGAGGGGCATCGTAAGCCTACAGATCTTAGGAAAGGCAAGGCTATGCATAATGACTTTTTGCATCAGGAAGATTTGCTAAAGGAGGTGAGGAGATTGCTTCGAGATGACGGCATTTTTTATGTGCTGTATCCACCTGCTGAGGCCTCTACCTTTATCCAAAAGATGGAAAATAGTGGATTAAGTCTGAGAAGAAAGCTGACTATTTTTAATAAGGGCAATGGACATCCGTTTCGACTAGCGATGGCATTTGATTATAGGGGGGATGATTGTATTGAAGAAGAGCTGATCATCAGAGATCAATTAGGTCAATACACGGAGAGTTTTGCTCAATTACTGAAGCCTTACTACCTGCATCTCTAAGAGATGGTTTCCCTTTCGGAAAATTCAAATCCCATGTTTTCCAATTCAGCTAAAACAGGTTCGTAGATTACCTTTTCCGTGGGGAGGTGTACTCCGGTAGCGTTGATTTTTCCTTGTAAGATCAATTTGGTAGTGACGGCCAGTGGTAATCCCACTGTTTTGCTCATGGCGGTATTCACTTCATCATCACCAATAGCTACCATATGAGATTGGATTTGTTTGGGTCTGCCATTTTCAAGGTAATCAAACTTGTGCCACATCACAATCATATCCCTATCGCTATTATCCAAACTCCACTTTTTCTTGAGAATGTGCTCCAGGATTTGTGCAGGTGTACCCTCTTCGATACCAATCAACTCATCGTCGAATATGCCAAGCCATTTAAGCTTGTACATTTCTTCGGACTCGAGTCCAATATTCATGTAATGGGCTAGTTTGAGCTCGACAGAGTCATGGGGGTTGTAAGACAGAAAAGAGTTGATGAACTGCCTGTGGGTCATTCTCTCAACTTCCTCCATTTGGTAGGTATCATCTGTAGCACCTATCTGTACGAATATATCCCAGGCCTTGCAAAATCCGGGTCGTCGGAGTGTACCTCTATACAATGTTTTAATGCCTCTAAGGCCATAGAGGTCCAGGTATTTCAACGAATCTCTATTCGCATAGCCTTCGAAGTATCCGTGCCCGGGGATATGGATGATCTCTGTTCGACTGAAAAGTTTGTGATAGGGAATGTACTTATAGCGCCCTTCTTGAATGAATTTAACGTTGCCGGTACCTGCTAGTACAATGTTACGTGGATTCCAGGTGAACTTGTACTGCCATGGGTTGTCCATTTCACTGTTGTCCTTTAACAAGCCACCAGTAAATGTCTCAAACGAAGTGAGTTCATGTCCTTGACTCTTGATCCGATCCAGGACTTTCATGGCAGACATATGATCAATGCCAGGGTCCAGGCCCATTTCCATGATTACCGTAGCATTTTGCCGAGCAAACTGATCAGAAAGTTGCCGAATCTCCTCTGGTAGATATGACGCGGTGAGGAGATGTTTCCCAAGTGCTGCGCAAATGTTGGCTACCATGCCATGCAGGCTAGCTGGTAGCATGGAGATGACCAGGTCAGATTCGCCAATCTTTTGGGTAGCTGAATCCTTTTCCTCAATATCAAAATAGAACACCTCAGCTGTTGGAAACTTCTTTTGGGCCTGTTCTGGAACTTGCTCACCGATGGCCACTTGCCAATCCTCTTTCTTGGCATTGGTAATTAGGTATTGAATGAGAGAGGTGGCAGATCGTCCTGCGCCCAAGACCAGAATTTTTTTCATCTAAAGGATTTGATTTATCTCCTTGGCAAGTTCAGGAAGCTCTCTAACTACAATTGCCCAGATAATGTCATCTGAGACAGAATCGTAGCCATGTATTACTCTGTTTCTCGTATCAACGATTCGCTTGGAGTTGGTGATTTCAATATTCGGAGATCGCATGAGTATTCTATTCATAGCCTCTCCGATTATCTCAACTGCCCTCTTTGTTTTGAGGTCGGCCTGAAAGGTTCTGAAATCCTTTTTGTCTGGTAAAAAGTCGTTTATCTCTTTGATGGCATTGGTAATATCAATCAACCAAGCCTTAACTTCCTTATCCATAGATAAGCCTTTTGTTTTTCTCAATTTCCTCGAGTAAAACAGGGTTCCTAATGGCTTTTGATTCCAAGAGATCGATGGGTCTTCCAAGGATTTCCTCCAGACCAAATTTCAAATTGAAATATTTGTCAGAATAAGATAATGGATTGCTATCGTTAATAGTTACAATCAGGTCGACATCACTATCGTATTTCAGTTTTTTATCGGCAATAATTGACCCGAACGTGAATAAGGTATCTACACCGTTTTTCCTACAAAGGATTTTGATATCGGAGAGGTGATTCTTGATCAATTGCATGATGTAAATCTAGATATTTAGAACTGATTTACAATTATTTCCTGTTGACAGTAGTAGCTGCCGCTTGCGCTGTTGGGAATATAGTCAGGTCAGCAATATTGACGTGAGCAGGCCTGGTAATCGAGAACTTGATTACTTCAGCCACATCTTTTCC
>JAHCMJ010000321.1 GCA_019192485.1 Cyclobacteriaceae bacterium HetDA_MAG_MS6
AACCTTGAGAACAACATTTGTGATTGACGAAGACGGCATGATTTCAGAAGTAATAGAAAAAGTAAAAACCAAGGACCATACGGCTCAAATTCTCAGCTAAGGTTTTTGAAAATGAGATTCTGGTGATCGCTGAAACTAGTTTCAGCGATCACTTTTGCTTTTTATGAGTAACAATTAAGCAACAGCAGGATCAATCAATATTAGGTATTTAGGTTATTGATTTTCCTGTTTTATAGCATTCCTAAATCAGAAACTTACACAATATTGTGATATCTACAATCAGGCGCTAAATCAGGCTCATCACTATCTAAAAATTGTCTTCGATCTGGATTTTGTTTTATTAAATTCGCAGCATAATCGAAGTCAATGGCAGATATAACTAAACTACTAGAAATTTCCTCGCAAGTGCGGCGTGATATCCTTCGAATGGTTCATGCCGTCAGTTCCGGGCACCCTGGCGCATCTTTAGGATGTACGGAGTATTTCGTGGCGCTCTACTTTCATATCCTTAAATATGAGCTACCATTCAAGATGGAAGGCAAAGATGAAGACCTGTTTTTTCTCTCTAACGGCCATATATCCCCTGTTTGGTACAGTACGTTGGCGCGAGCAGGATTTTTTGAGACCAGTGAGTTGAGTACGTTCAGAAAAATCAATTCTCGGCTACAGGGTCATCCAGCCACAGAAGAGGGGTTGCAAGGTATCCGAATCGCTTCCGGTTCGTTAGGTCAGGGTATGTCTGCCGCTATAGGTGCAGCGTTCGCTAAAAAACTCAATGGAGACGATCGATCTGTCTACGTGTTGATGGGAGATGGAGAACAGCAAGAAGGTCAGGTATGGGAAGCGGCTATGCTGGCAGGAAGTAAAAAAGTAGATAATCTCATTGCCACCATTGACTACAATGGTCAGCAAATTGATGGACCCGTTGACGAGGTAAATACTTTAGGAGATCTTAAAGGCAAATACGTCGCCTTTGGATGGGAGGTATTGTCTTGTGACGGCAATAACATGGAGGAATTGATTACCACTTTGGAAACAGCCAAGTCGAGGACAGGAAATGGAAAGCCTATAATGATCCTCATGAAGACTGAAATGGGCAAAGGAGTCGACTTCATGGAGGGCACCCACAAATGGCATGGTATTGCTCCAAATGACGAGCAGCTTGCAACAGCACTAAATCAATTACCAGAAACACTAGGAGATTATTGAGATGGCGACGAAATATACATACACAGAAAAAAAAGATACCCGCTCTGGATTCGGTGATGGTCTACTGGAGTTGGGACGAAGTAATCCCGACGTAGTTGCCCTCTGTGCAGACCTCGTCGGCTCTTTGAAAATGGGTGCTTTTATCAAGGAGTTTCCTGATCGGTTCTTTCAAATTGGTATAGCCGAGGCAAACATGATGGGAGTAGCAGCTGGTATGGCCACTGCTGGAAAAATCCCGTTTACCGGTACCTTTGCTAACTTCTCAACAGGCCGTGTCTACGATCAGCTACGGCAATCTATAGCATATTCCGAAAAAAATGTAAAGGTCTGCGCTTCGCACGCCGGGCTTACCTTGGGAGAAGATGGCGCTACACACCAGATTCTGGAAGACATAGGCATGACCAAAATGCTACCCAACTTCACGGTGGTGGTACCATGCGACTACAACCAGACCAAAGCAGCAACAATCGCTATAGCTGAGCATGAGGGCCCTGTTTATCTGCGTTTTGGAAGACCCTCATGGCCCATATTCACAGCGCCAGACCAAAAGTTTGAGGTTGGTAAAGCCGTTCATATGATCGAAGGGTCCGATGTGACCATCTTTGCCACTGGTCATATGGTATGGAATGCCATAGAAGCCGAAGCACAACTAGCCGACGAAGGTATCTCAGCGGAGGTGATCAATATCCACACCATCAAGCCAATAGATCGGGAAGCTATCTTAAAGTCTGTCTCGAAAACAAAGTGTGCTGTCACTGCTGAAGAACATCAAGCAAACGGTGGTCTCGGTGAAAGCGTAGCTCAAATACTGGTAAGAAACCAACCGGCGCCTGTAGAATTCGTGGCAGTCAATGATCAGTTCGGTGAAAGTGGCAAACCTGTAGAACTGCTGGATAAGTATGGGCTTGGCGTACAAGATATCGTAGCAGCAGCTAAAAAAGCGATCAGCAGGAAAGGCTAAGCATGCCGTCCGAACGTCAGCTCTTTCTACAGTACTTGGCACAAACGTCTGAGTTTCCGCTCATGCTGGAAATAGACAGAGCTGAAGGGGTATATCTATTTGATAAGACCGGCAAGGCATATATTGACCTGATCTCAGGGATAGGAGTTAGCAATGTCGGTCATAGGCATCCTCAGGTGATCAAGGCGATTGAAGACCAGGTGCAAAAATACCTACACGTAATGGTCTACGGTGAGTTTGTGCAATCTCCACAGGTTCGCTTGGCACATGCAATTGCCGAGACCCTTCCGGATCCGCTGTCATCAGTTTACTTGTTAAACTCTGGGAGTGAAGCTGTAGAGGGAGCGATCAAGCTCGCCAAACGCTATACGGATAAAACAAAAATAGTATCATGTCAAAACGCCTACCACGGGTCGTCCCATGGAGCCCTGTCAGCTTCTGGCGATGAGAAGTTCAAGCGTAATTTCAGACCCTTGCTGCCAGGATTTAGTCATATCCCTTTTGGTGATGAGCACTATTTCGATGAAATTAATGAAGACACAGCTGCTGTACTGATTGAAACCATCCAAGGGGAAGCAGGTGTTAGAGTGGCTCCTAAGGGCTATTTCCAAACGCTTCGCAAGAGATGCAATGACACAGATACACTTTTGATCCTAGACGAAATTCAATGTGGCTTCGGCAGAACGGGTACCTTTTGGGCTTTCGAGCAAGAAGGTATAGTACCGGATATTGTGGTCAGTGCGAAAGGTATGGGTGGCGGTATGCCTATCGGATGTTTTGTGAGTTCGCCAGAGATCATGGGGGTTTTCAGAAACAATCCCATTTTAGGACATATCAGCACATTTGGAGGTCATCCTGTGAGTGCAGCTGCTGCACTTGCTACTACACACATCATTCAAGAAGAGGGTCTACTACAACAGGTTGAAAGTAAGTCCTCCCTTTTCAAAGAGCTGCTCATTCACCCAAAAATCAAGTCTATTCGAAACAGGGGCTTAATGATGGCTGTTAAGTTTGAGACATTTGAGGAGTTGAAACCTATCATAGACCAGGTATTGCAACTCGGTGTGATCACGGACTGGTTTCTCTTTGATGACAGGTCAATGCGAATCGCTCCTCCGCTTACCATCACGGAAAAAGAAGTAAAAAAGGCCTGCAGTTTGATTCTCCAGGCCCTTCAATAAATTCTTCTTGCTATTTAGATAAGTTCCTTCAGGGCAAGGGTAACGCTTTTTTCAGCTCCACCCTGCTTGACCACCAGGTCAACATTTTCACCTGCTTTTTTCAGCGCTTTTTCAATCTCGACCAGTGACATGTCAGAAGCCATTTTTCCATTGACTTTCAATAACTGCGCATCAACTTCAATGCCTGCGTCAGCTGCAGGGCTCCCCTCATAAACCTGATGAATGAGTACAGCACTCATATCTTTACCTAACTGAACATCAATACCGCTACAATTAGGCTTAAAAGACTCTCCTGCCCCTGAGCGCTCTTCGAAATACATCTTATGACCATGATAGTCTAAAGTAAGGTTATATCTGCTCAAAATTCTGTTCCCAATAATCCCCGCTGTTTTCTTATCACTTTGGATTCCGCTGCTGGCCTGACTAATGCCAATCGGAAGATTATCAAAAGACAAGGTCCCTATGCTCAAGGATTTGACCCTACCTTCGTAGTGCTTAGTCTCTTTATCGCCAAGTCCTTTCACAACATATGAATAGTGCTGACCAGTCTTGTCGATGATCCCGTTAGCATTGGCAAAAGGTGTATTAAAATCCATCGTTGTCCCTGCCCCTGTATTGACAAAGAAGCTGCCCTCTACTTTTTCTCCATTGTTCAGCGTAGCATAAGCAGTCACTGTCGGGATTGAGGAATGCAACTTGAAAGAAATGGCTTCGCCATTTTTTGGAAAACTTCCTGAGTCATACACCTGTAGCTGGCTATTGTCATAGTCCAGTCGGATCACATGATGATGTCTCAGCAGATCATACCCAATGATACCGTCCACATTACGTCCTATGCTGATCTCCAGGTGTTCAAGACTGGTAGCATATACCTTTATATTTTTTTCCATCACCATGTCATTGATGGCTACCTTGTTATGTTTGATCAAGGCTCCGGTGATACTCCCTTGAGCACTAGTTGTGGCCTGCTTATGATCTAGATCAAGGTTCAGTTTTTTAGCCACATCAAGGTCTATTACCGTCAGACCATCTCCAGTATCAAAGATGAAATCCAAAGGCTCGGAATCATCTACACTCAGCTTGATAAACACATGGTCACCGTAAAGTTCAAGTGGCGTAGATGTAATGGGTGATTGTGCCACAGCCGACCATGACATGAACAGCGAGAGGATAAAAATGATTTTTTGCATTTTCTAAAAATTGTATTTCAGCAGGTTAAATTAAAAATATCCGGTGACGATTGCTAAAAGTAGGAAGAATTTAAGTTGAATAAGAGGCCTTCATATCAGGCGAATCATTCAATGACTTATAGCATAGGTCAAAGTCGCTTGCTGCTGCCAACCCCATTTTTTGACTTTCTACTCAGAGTCACTCGTAGAGGACTCTGAGACCACTCTAAGTTTAGAAATCCAAAATCACGGATAGTCATAAATATCAGATTCCTACAGAAAACTGAGCCATCAATAACGGGTGAAGGTCACAGAAAAAAGCCCATCACACCATATAAGTACGATGTGCGAACTGTAGTAAAGAAAATCCTTTTGTACTCATAGTCCCGTACAGATGACTCTGAGGGCGAGGAAATATGATTACAATTTGACAGCAAATAAGCTAAAATTGCGCTCCCATTTAGTCTTGGACTAAAGGGCCTATAGCTCAGCTGGTTAGAGCACTTGACTCATAATCAAGGGGTCCCTGGTTCGAGCCCAGGTGGGCCCAC
>JAHCMJ010000322.1 GCA_019192485.1 Cyclobacteriaceae bacterium HetDA_MAG_MS6
TTCACTTCTTGTTTTTGCCAGTTTGTTTGCCATGTGGGTTGCACATAGGATAGACTTCAGATACTATGCCAAGATATCCAGGTTATTATTGTGGATATCAGTACCACTGCTACTTTTTACCTGGCAGTTTGGTGTCAACATCAATGAAGCCAGCCGGTGGATTACAATTCCCGTCATCAACCAGGCATTTCAACCTTCAGATCTTGCCAAGTTGGCCTTGCTGGTGACACTGGTCAATATGCTATCCAAAAAGCAAGACAGTATTGATGATTTTCAGAAAGCGATCATCCCTATGCTGATATGGATAGGAGCAGTTTGCGGTCTAATTGCTATGACCAACATTTCCACAGCAGTGTTGCTTTTTCTTACCTGCATGATGGTTCTATTTATTGGAAGGGTCCCTGTCAAGTATTTGATGCTCTTGGTACTTATCGGATCTATTTCCGGTACTACAGCCGTGGTTGTGGGCCAGCGTGGTGACACAGCATGGAACAGGATCGTAGACTACGTTCAAAATGATACACCATTTCAAGCAGAACAAGCTTATGTAGCCATAGCTACGGGAGGGTTTTTCGGGAAAGGTCCCGGCAAGAGTGATCAACGAAACTACCTGCCACATCCATATTCAGACTTTATCTATGCTATCATCATAGAAGAGTATGGCCTTTTGGGGGGATTGGGTGTGCTGTTGCTTTACCTGGCTTTACTCTATAGAGGGATGAAAGCCGCATATCATAGTGAAAGAGCCTATGCAGGTCTTTTATCTGCTGGGCTCAGCTTCGCAATTGTCATGCAGGCTATGGTCAACATGGGAGTAGCCGTTGGGTTAGGGCCTATCACGGGGCTGCCATTACCATTGATCAGTATGGGAGGAACCTCACAGCTTTTTATGGGGGTGGCATTGGGAATGATCTTAAGTGTGAGTCGCGGAGAGATAGACGATCTAGGCTCACCAACAGCTAATAGATTTAGAAATGAACATATGCAGGAAGCTGCTTAAGATAGAAATACGATCGAAACGAAAAAGACATATCGAATTATGATCAGTGGTGGAGGTACTGGTGGACATATCTATCCAGCTATTTCCATAGCCCAGGCTTTGCAGGTTATACTAAATGATGTTGAGATTCTGTTTGTCGGAGCCAAGGGTAAGATGGAAATGAAAAAAGTACCCGAGGCCGGATTTAAGATCGTTGGGCTATGGATTAGTGGAATTCAGCGTAAGCTGACACTAAGCAACTTACTGTTTCCGCTAAAAGTAATCTTCAGTATTGTCAAGTCATTTAGTCTCCTGCGTTCATTTAAACCAGATGCCGTGATTGGCGTGGGAGGGTATGCGAGCGGGCCACTACTTTGGGCCGCCACCGCAAGGAAGATACCAAGCCTGATACAGGAGCAAAACTCCTATGCAGGCCTCACCAACAAGTGGCTTGCCAATCGGGTAGAAAAGATATGTGTAGCTCATGGTGGTATGGGTAAGTATTTTCCGGAGGAAAAACTTGTAGTTACCGGCAATCCGATCAGAGCTGGCATCAAACTCGATGATACCAAGAAAAGCGATGCCTATCAGTTTTTTCATCTGGATGAAAACAAGCAGACCATCCTGATCCTTGGCGGCAGCCTGGGCGCCAGGATGATCAATGAGAGCGTCCTGGCAGGATTTGATAAACTCATAGCAAGTGGGCATCAGATTATTTGGCAGACCGGTGGGTACTATTTTGATGAAATGTTGTTTCGTACTGAAGGCAAAGATTTGTCGAATATTCAACTGAAGGACTTTGTTAGGGAGATGCAATATGCATATGCAGTGGCCGACGTAGTCGTATCAAGAGCAGGGGCACTCTCTATTGCTGAGTTGATGTTGACGAAAAAGGCGAGCATCCTTGTGCCCTCTGCCAATGTAGCAGAAGATCATCAGACCATCAATGCAGAGGCGCTTGTTGAGCGTGAGGCAGCACTTATGATCCCTGACAGGCAAGCGCAGGATCGTTTGGTGGATTCCGCACTGGAACTGTTAGAAAACCCGGAACAGCGCAAAGTGCTGAGTACCAATATCGGACACCTGGCAAAACCAGAGGCTGCGAAAGACATAGCAAATGAAATCATCAAATTGACACAATGAAGCTTGCACAGATCCATAGCGTCTACTTCATAGGTATTGGAGGTATTGGAATGAGTGCTATCGCTCGTTGGTTTAATGCACGCGGAGCAAAAGTGGCAGGTTATGACAAAGTATCAACCGATCTGACTAAAAGCCTGGAGAGTGAAGGTATCGAAGTGCACTATCAAGACGATATCAGCCTGATCCCAGATTGGGCAAAAGACCAGAAGAATACATTAGTTATTTATACCCCGGCCATCCCAACCAGTCACACAGAACTTAATTACTTTCAGAATTCAGGTTTTATCCTTAAAAAGAGAGCTGAAGTACTCGGTATAATAACCCAAGATCACTATACTGTAGCAGTAGCCGGTACACATGGTAAGACCACAACATCCTCGATGGTGGCTCACTTGCTGAGCGGTGGTGAAAAAGGTTGTTCTGCCTTTGTGGGAGGTATCATGACCAATACCGGGTCGAACCTGATCATTGGTCAGAAAAACGCTCCTGTGGTAGTGGAAGCTGATGAGTTTGATCGATCGTTCTTAAAGCTCTACCCTGATTTCTCAGTTGTAACTTCTCTGGATCCAGATCATCTGGATATTTATGGCAATGCTCAATCTATGCATCAGTCGTATTTGGACTTTATGCAATTGACCGATAGTGAAGGTAAAGTGTTGCTGCAGGAAAACGTAGCGGAGATAGTAGGTCAAAAGCTTGCAGTAGCATTTGAAACCTTTGGATTAAAAACTGCTCAAATCCGAGCGGAGAACATCCGGATCGAAAAGGCCAGTTTTAGATTTGACTATGTAGGTAAAATTACGATCCGTGATCTTAGCCTTAAACTGCCTGGTTATCATAATGTATCTAATGCCGTGGCCGCTATCACTGTGGCTGTCGAGCTAGGCATGTCTGCTGATGTCATTTCTACCCAACTAAGTTCTTACCTTGGCGTGAAAAGACGATTCGAATACATTTACCATGAGGAGGATGGAATATACATTGATGACTACGCACATCACCCTTCAGAGATAGAGGCCTTCTTACAGTCGGTCAAAGCACTTTATCCTGGCAAAAAGCTTTTGACCGTGTTTCAGCCACATCTTTTTACTCGCACCCGCGATTTTGTGGATGGTTTTGCTCAGAGCCTGGACCTTTCCGATGAGGTGATTTTACTAGACATTTACCCAGCCAGAGAAGAAGCCATATCAGGAGTGACCTCAAAAATCATTTTTGATAAAATGAAACTTTCATCGAAGCACATGCTCAGCAAGCAAGATTTTCCGCAAACTCTTGATCAGTTTGACTTCGAGGTATTGGTGACCATTGGCGCAGGTGATATCGATACCTTGGTACCTCAGATCAAGACTTATTTCACCAATCGAATGACAAGTGAGGCTTGATCCGAAAACCATATTGACCTATAGCCTGAGCTTTTTACTTCTATTGGGCCTTATCATTTTTACTGGGATGAGAAATGCAGATCGTCTCGTAAATGACGTCTTTATAGACATCCAGGATCAAGAAGATAACTACTTTATCGACCATCTGGAATTGATGGATTTGATCAATGATACCCACACAGAATATGTCATGAGTTCTACGCTGTCAGGCCTGGACCTCAAAGTATTGGAAAACCGAATAGAACAACACGCTTTTATCAAGGACGCACAGCTTTACTACGATATCAAGGGTAACCTGCAGGTTGATGTAAAACAAGCCAAGCCAATAGCTAGGATTTATTCATCTACAGGCGAAGATCAATACATCGACTTTGATGGGGCAGTTTTGCCGGTCAATGCGAAACACACTGCAAGAGTACCTTTACTTGAGGTGTCGGATAACTGGACCTGGAGCCAGACTTTGTTGGAGGACGAGACCGGACAACAACTTTTGGCATTGCTGAAGATCATAGAAGGAGATGAGTTCTGGAGAGCTCAAATTGCGCACTTGTTTCTCAATAAAAAGGCTGAGATCGAAATGATACCCCAGGTTACCAAACAAAGAATCGTATTTGGAGCAATGGAGGAAGAAGAGCTCGCACATAAGTTCAAAAAGCTAAAGACCTTTTATACGGAGATCCTACCCAACAAGGGCTGGAATACCTACTCAATAGTCAACCTAAAGTTTAAAGACCAGATCGTTTGTGAATAAATTTTTCAACTATATCGACCTCACTTCAATGCTTTCATTTTCAGAGAGGAGCCTCTTCTTTTTCGGCAGAATGAAAATGTTGAAGGACGTATTGGACGACACCAAACAAGACAAAACAACAGTGCAGAATTAATAAAGACATCATGCAAGAGGATAAAATCATCGTAGGACTAGACATCGGCACAACCAAGATTTGTGCTATTGTCGGACGTAAAAATGAATTTGGCAAGCTCGAGATATTAGGCATGGGTAAGGCCACATCTGAAGGTGTGATCAGGGGGATTGTGACCAATATCGACAAGACCGTTCACGCTATCGAAAAGGCTATTACGGAGGCCAGCGAACAGTCAGGTATCGATATCAATGTAGTGAATGTAGGTATTGCCGGACAGCATATCAAAAGTTCTGTGCACCACGGATCGATTACCCGAGACTCCAATGACGAAATATCTGTAGAAGACGTAAATCGCCTGACTAACGATATGTATCGTATTGTGATCCCACCAGGTAGCGAGATCATTCATGTCATGCCACAAGACTACATTGTAGACTACGAGGATGGTATCAAAGATCCCGTTGGCATGTCAGGTGTAAAGTTAGAAGCGGATTTTCATATCATCACTGCACAAAACAATGCCATCAACAATATTAACAAGTGTGTACGCCGAGCAGGATTGGAAATAGAGAACCTGATCTTGGAGCCATTGGCGTCTAGCCTGGCGGTGCTTAGTGATGAAGAAAAAGAGGCAGGTGTTTGTCTGGTAGATATAGGCGGTGGTACCACTGACATCGCTGTTTTTTATGATAATA
>JAHCMJ010000323.1 GCA_019192485.1 Cyclobacteriaceae bacterium HetDA_MAG_MS6
CTTCCTGATCGCTCGCTCACAAGTAAAAAAATACTTATGACGTCTCTGCAACTGTCCTACATTGAAGATCACGTCAGTATCGGTGATCCTGGAAAAATCAAAGTCGGATCGAGTCCTATCCACATCTTCTACGAGATCATCATCCAGGGGGCCGTAGTTATTGATACTTTTGATGGGGTAGGCTCCGTCAATTTCCGGTAGGTCTTCCATATTATAAAAATGAAAGTTGGGTGGGTATCCAGAAATATTTTCATTGCCAAAGTCTCCAAGATTCAGGTAGTTTTTGCAGTATCGCTCTCTTTCGTCATTTGAAGGCATGTCCTTGAACCTACCTTTATTGAGGGACTTTACAGTGCTGACGTACAGCAAAAAGTCATAATGATCGTAGATCACTCGGACATTGTTGGCCAAGTAGCCCAGCTTAGACAGGTCATAGGTGATATGGTCTATCGGGTCTTCATTTTCGGTATAGAAATTTCGCAACTGGACGCCGCCCTCTTTGACAGAGTGCTGGGTAATGTCTGATCCTACCAAAAACACATTGTTAAATATAGGCTCATCAAAAGAGTCTCTGGTCAAAGGATTGAGCATGCCGTTGAGCAGTTGATGCCCAAATGAATGTACAATCAGATTGAGGTTAAATCCTTTGTCTCTGAGTGCTTTGGACAGGTCTGCGAATAATTGAAAATGTCCGTCATTGGTAAACTTCTGGCCATACTCCAGTGCCCTGTCATCTGCGGTTTTTCTACCGCCATTAGATGGCCACGAAAACATAATGACCTTGGCCAGATTGTTAGTCGGATGAACAAAATAATTACCCACCACATCATCCAATCTGCTCATTTTCAGTCCTGGCATCAGTTGAAACCCGTGTATGTACAGCAGTACATTTTTCTGCGTTGGCTCCAGACCAGTCAGCGAGTCCACCACCCCTTGGACAAAGGGCCCCGGGCTTAATTGGTTGACCTCGATACCTAGGTTGGAAGAGGGTAGCTGAATAGGAGAAAAATACAATTCATCAGGAACTCGCTTTGAGTCGATATTGGGCTCGTATTTGGATGTCCCTGGAATCTTTTTGATCTCTCTGAAAAAAATAGCAAAGTGCTCGCGGTCCTTTGGCGACAATAGTGAAAAATCCATGCTTGAGTAGGTTAAATTGGTTCAGCAAGAAATTTAGAAAAATTGCCAGAGGGATTAAAGTCTTTTCTCAAGAAATCAGTGCGTTGTACAATACTTCCACCGGATGTAGTGCCATACGACTGGTTCCATCTTTGATCTGGTGTCTACAGCTCGTTCCTGCTGCTGCTATTATCACTTCCTCTTTTTGTTCCCGCACTGTAGGAAACAAAACCAACTCACCAATGTTCATAGAGACTGCAAAATGCTCTTTTTCATAACCAAAAGAACCGGCCATTCCACAACATCCTGATGGTATCATATGCACTTCGTAGTTTTTTGGCAGGGACAATACTTTTTTACTTGGTGTCATCGACGATAATGCTTTCTGATGACAGTGTCCGTGTACTTTGATGAGTTTCTTCTCCGAGGTAAACTGTTCTTTAGAAAGTTTCTTAGCATCTAACTCCTTTGCCAAAAATTCTTCAATAGTGTAGGCATGTTCTGCGATAGCCTGAGCTTTTTCACGCGCGTCACCCCTCAGCATATTGACATATTCATCTCTGAATGACAGAATAGTCGAAGGCTCAATGCCAACAAGTGGTGCCTCAGAGCTCACCAGTTTATGAAAAATGTCTACATTTTTCTCAGCAAGTTTCTTGGCTTGCGGTAACATTCCCTTAGACAAATAGCTCCTGCCACTCTCTTCGTGTTTAGTGACGATGACTTCATATCCCAATTTGTCTAGTAGCAAAATGGCTTTTTTACCTATCTCAGCGTCATTGTAGTTGGTGAATTCGTCTACGAAAAAGTGTACGCTCCCTTTTTTATTGTTAGCAGTAGGCTTAAAATCTTTTTTGACCCAGGCCTGTACCGTCTGAGAGGCCACCTCCGGCATACTTCTGCCTTGGGCAAAGCCGACGATAGCCTTTACTATATTGCCGATTTGCGTATTGAAAACTAGCCTGTAAGCCCCGGGAGCCATGGCCGCCAGTTTCATACCCAATCTGAAATTGCCAATTAGCCACGATCTAAATGGTACACCTTTGTCCTGATAATATTGATGTTGCCATTCGGCTTTTAGCATGGCTACATCCACATTGGACGGACATTCGGACTTACAGCCCTTGCAAGACAGGCAAAGGTCCATTACCTCCTTGATCTCAGGGCTGCCAAACGGCTTCTGACTATCGGTCTTTGTTAGCATCTCGCGGAGGATGTTGGCTCTTGCCCGGGTGGTGTCCTTTTCGTTACGAGTGGCCATGTAACTGGGACACATCGTCCCCCCACTGATAGCAGACTTGCGGCAATCACCAGACCCGTTGCACTGCTCAGCGGCACGAACGATCCCTTGTGATTGCGAAAAGTCAAACATGGTTTCAAACTCCGGAGTTTCTTGGTCCTTTTCAAATCGGAGATTGGTATCCATCGGAGGTGTATCGATGATTTTGCCCGGATTAAAAACTCCGTGGGGATCCCAGGTACGCTTGACCTGCTCACAGAGTTTGTAGTTCTTTTCTCCGAGCATTTTAGGAATGAACTCTCCACGCAGCCTCCCATCACCATGTTCGCCGGAAAGCGATCCTTTGTACTTTTTGACCAGATCAGCAATCTCTTCCGCAATCAGACGGAACATACTTATTCCCTCCTTGGTCTTGAGGTTTATAATAGGTCGAAGGTGTAGTTCGCCAGAACCCGCATGAGCATAATGTACACTGTACAGACCATGCTTTTCCAGTATTTGATTGAAATCCCTAATATACGCTGGTAAGTCCTTCACATCCACTGCGGTGTCCTCGATAACGGGAACGGGTTTAGAATCTCCTGGCACATTAGACAACAGTCCTAAACCGGCCTTTCGCAACCCCCAGACTCTGGAAGCATCTTCGCTTTTTACGATAGGAAATGCATAGCCCAATTGCTCCTTTTTCAATTCTGCTACCAGCGCATGAGCTTGTTGTTCTGCTTCTTCCTCGGTTTCTCGAATGATTTCTACCACCAGGATGGCCTGGGGATCCCCCTCTACGAAAAATCGATTTTGCTGGTAAAGAATGTTTCTTTTGGTCGCCTCTAAAATATAGTGATCCATCAACTCACAGGCTGAGGGATTGTACTTCAATGCGACGAGATTGGCTTTCAGCGACTCGTCTATGGTAGCCGCATGTATACATACCAATCGCCTAGGTTGTGGCGGAATAGGAGTTAACTTGACTTTAGCCGCCGTCACAAAGGCCAACGTACCTTCAGAACCTGCAATGAGTGATGAAAAATTGAATGGCGTACCCCCGTCGGTAAAAGGTGCATGGCGCAGTAACATATCTAGGGCATAGCCTGTATTTCTTCGAGGGATATCTGCCCGAGGATAACCTTCAACAATGGATTGCTGATTCTCCTTCTTTGATAACACTTCTTTTGCTGTAAAATAGAGTTGACTGTGCAGCTCCCCAGATGTACCTTGGCCATTGCATTTACCAATAAAATCGTCATTCCCCTCCGGACCAAAACAAGCTTCAGTACCATCAGCCAAAATAGTTTTTACCTCAAGCAAATGCTCTCTCGTGCTCCCATATACGACAGAATTTGAGCCGCAAGAGTTATTACCTATCATCCCTCCAATCATCGCCCTGTTGGCGGTAGAAGTCTCCGGAGCAAAAAACAGACCATATGCTCTCAACTCATGATTCAGGTCATCTCTTACAATACCAGGTTGTACCCAAGCCCATTGCTCTTCTTGATTTACCTCAAGGACATCCCGAAAATGCTTGGAAACATCTACCACGATACCTCCTCCAACAACCTGGCCAGCTAGTGATGTCCCCGCCGTTCTCGGAATGATCGAAGTTTTATTTTCCCTAGCAAAATTCACCAATTCGACGATATCTTCTACCGTTTTGGGCATAGCCACTGCAAGCGGCATCTCACGATATGCCGAGGCATCTGTAGAATATATCCTTCTAATGCTATCCTCGGTGTAAAACTCTCCTGAGAGGGTCGACTTTAGTTCCTCAAAACTCATGGGCTAGGCTTCGATTGAAAAAATGCTTTTGCAAGATAATTCAGATCTGCTCTGAAGTAAACTGACTGTGACTGAAATCTTTTTTCGTGCTAGACCTTCTTCAAAGCCAGGCATACTCGATTTGGGAGGTAGACACTCACAAAATGCTCTCCAAATAAAGTCACTGAAGGGTAGGTCATACCATCGTCTACTCTACCAAATCCTCCGAATTCTTTTCGATCAGAGTTCAGTACTACTTCGTATTTGCCAGATTCTGGAACTCTAAAGCGATAGTCAGGTATCGAATTGTTTGGGCTGAAGTTAAAAGCAAAAATCAGGTTGTTCCTTTCAAAAATAATCGTGTGATTATCCTGATCCATATTGAGTTGTTGGGCAGGGAGCGAGCTGACTAGGTTGTTTGCTTTGGCGAAGGTGACCATCGCTGCACCAAATGCATTGAGATGCTTGTAACGTAACTCAGGGTTATCCGCCAGCGACCACTGTCGGCGTGCATAATGATAGCTCCAGCTGTTTCCCTCTCGAGGAAAATCAACCCACTCCGGGTGACCAAATTCATTGCCAATAAAATTGAGCCATCCCTCCCCTCCAAGGCTGAGGGTGAAGAAGCGGATCATCTTGTGCAATGCAATCCCTCGATCTACGATGAGACTCTGGTGATCAACATGCATGTGATCGTACATTTCTTTGTCCATCAACCAGAAAGCGATAGACTTGTCCCCTACTAAGGCCTGATCGTGAGATTCTGCATAGGCTATCGTCGGCTCACCTCCTCTGCGATTGCTTAGGACGTCCCACAATTCATGCATATTCCAGGATTCGTCAGACTTGTGCTTGAGAACTTTGATCCAGTAGTCAGGGACACCCATGGCTAACCTGTAGTCAAAGCCAAGTCCTCCCTCTTCTACAGGACGACA
>JAHCMJ010000324.1 GCA_019192485.1 Cyclobacteriaceae bacterium HetDA_MAG_MS6
CATTCAACTACACCCGTTAGTATGTACTGCATTCAATGCTGACTTTGATGGTGATCAGATGGCGGTGCACGTGCCACTGGGACACGAGGCGATACTGGAAGCTTCTTTACTGATGCTTTCCACTCATAATATACTCAACCCAGCCAATGGAGCACCGATAGCAGTACCTTCACAGGATATGGTGCTTGGCCTTTACTATGTTACCAAAGGAAGGCGCAGTGTTAAGGGCAATGCAGTACAGGGTGAGGGAATGATGTTCTACTCCGCAGATGAGGTGATCATTGCTTTGAACGAAAGTAAAATTTCTAAGCACGCCTACATCAAGGTTAGAACAAAGGTCCGAAATGAAGCTGGCGAGCTAGAGGAAAAAGTCATTGAAACTGTTGCAGGTCGAGTACTTTTCAATCAGTACGTGCCAGATGAGGTGGGTTTTGTAGATGAGCTTTTGACTAAGAAGAAGCTACAGCAAATCATAGCAAATGTATTTAAGATCTCAGGAATGGCTCGTACAGCACATTTCCTGGATGATATCAAGCACCTTGGTTTCCAGATGGCCTACAAAGGAGGTCTGTCGATGGGATTAGGGGATATACAAATTCCTGAAGCCAAAGAGGAACTTGTCGCTGCTGCAAAAGAAGAAGTTGATGCCGTCTGGAACAACTATCTTATGGGACTCATCACAGATAATGAGCGGTACAACCAGGTAATCGATATCTGGACCAGGACAAACACCCAACTCACATCGACACTGATGAATCAGTTGGAAGAAGATCACCAAGGATTCAACTCTATATATATGATGATGCACTCTGGCGCTAGGGGTTCTCGAGAGCAGATCAGACAACTTGGAGGTATGCGGGGACTAATGGCCAAGCCACAGAAAAACTTGCAGGGATCGGTTGGAGAAATTATTGAAAACCCGATTCTTTCTAACTTCAAGGAAGGTCTTGATGTAATAGAGTACTTCATCTCTACACACGGTGCGAGGAAAGGTTTGGCAGATACAGCCTTGAAAACAGCAGATGCTGGTTATCTGACCAGGAGGTTGGTCGATGTGGCCCAAGATGTTGTTGTCAATGAAGTGGATTGCGGAACCCTAAGAGGACTAGCTGTCACTGCTTTGAAGGATAATGAGGAAGTTGTAGAGCCACTTTCGGAGAGAATTCTAGGTAGAGTATCGGTACACGATGTATATGACCCCATTTCAGAAGAACTTATCATTGAATCTGGGGGAGAAATAACCGAGGAAATTGCTAATCAGATAGAGTCTACCAGCATTGAGGAGGTTGAGATTAGGTCCGTATTGACATGTGAGTCCAAGCGAGGAGTTTGCGCAAAGTGCTATGGCCGAAATCTGGCGACTGGAAACATGGCTCATATTGGCGAATCCGTTGGTGTGATAGCTGCTCAATCTATCGGAGAACCAGGAACGCAGTTGACATTGAGAACCTTCCACGTTGGGGGAACAGCATCTAACATTGCTGTAGACGCCAATATCAAATCTAAGTTTGATGGAGTGATTGACTTTGATGAACTCCGTACAGTGAAGTCCACAGATGAAGAGGGCAATGCCATACAGGTAGTGATGGGCCGTTCCGGAGAAATCAGAGTATTGAATGCCAAGAAAGACAAAGTCTTGATATCCAACCATGTTCCTTACGGCGCTATTCTCAAAGTCAAAGAAGGCGACAAGGTGAAGAAAGGAGATGAGCTATGCTACTGGGATCCTTACAACGCCGTCATCATGTCTGAGTTTGATGGTAAGATTGAGTTCGAATCTATCATTGAGGGTATCACCTACAAGGAGGAATCAGATGAACAAACCGGACACCGTGAAAAAGTGATCATTGATACCAAGGATAAGACCAAGAATCCAGCAATCCTTGTTGATGGTGGCGAGAATTCAAAATCCTACAATATTCCAGTGGGAGCGCACCTTGCGGTGGAATCAGGAGATAAAATTAAAGCTGGACAAGTTCTGGCGAAGATTCCAAGAAAGACAGGTAAATCAAGAGATATTACCGGGGGTCTGCCTCGTGTAACGGAGCTTTTTGAGGCCAGAAATCCTTCGAACCCTGCGGTTGTGACCGAAATTGATGGAGTAGTCACCTATGGAGGTATTAAGCGTGGAAATCGGGAGATCTTCATCGAGTCAAAAGATGGCGTGAAAAAACGCTATCTCGTGCCATTGGCGAAGCATATTCTTGTACAGGACAATGACTTCATCAAGTCAGGTGAGCCGTTGTCTGATGGAGCAATAACACCTGCAGATATCCTCAAGATACAAGGACCGACTGCGGTTCAGGAATATCTCGTGAATGAGATTCAGGAAGTATATCGACTCCAGGGTGTGAAGATTAACGACAAGCACATTGAAACGATCGTGCGGCAGATGATGCAGAAAGTCATCATCATCGATGCCGGTGATACTAATTTCCTCACCAATCAGGTCGTAGATAGGTTTGCGTTCATGGAGGAAAATGACAATATACTGGACAAGAAAGTAGTTGTCGAGCCGGGAGATTCGGAAACACTGAAAGCAGGCCAGATTATCACAAGCAGAAGACTCCGTGATGAAAACTCTAATCTGCGTAGAAGAGACCTGAAAACAGTAGAGGTTCGAAGTGCCGAAGCTGCCGTGTCACAGCCTACGTTGCAAGGGATCACTCAAGCTTCCTTAGGTACGGAAAGCTTTATCTCCGCGGCCTCTTTCCAGGAGACTACGAAAGTATTGAGTGAAGCATCAATTCGAGGTAAGGCTGATAATCTGATGGGACTTAAAGAGAACGTAATTGTTGGACACCTGATTCCTGCTGGAACCGGGATGAGAAACTTCCAAAATAGGATCGTTGCTTCCAAAGAAGAATATGACAACATGGTCACTTCCCGAGAGGATTTCAGTAGATCCAAAGAATATTTAACTGAAGAGTAATGGACAAGAAAGAAGGAGAAAAAGAGGATAAGAATCCTAAAAATCCGAATCAGTTAAATATAGAACTCTCTGAAGAGACTGCGGAAGGTATATATGCCAACCTGGCTATGATTGCTCACTCAAGCAGTGAGTTTGTGATTGATTTTATTCGATTGATGCCGGGAGTACCTAAAGCCAAGGTGAAATCCAGAATCGTGGTTACACCAGAACACGCCAAACGACTGTTGCAAGCTCTGGAAGAGAATGTACGTAAGTATGAGGCTACATTTGGACCGATCAAGCAGATAGAGGAAGCTCCTAAGTTTCCAATGAATTTTGGAGGCACAATAGGTGAAGCATAAATATCGAATTCAAGGATTGGGATATAAAATCTTTATTCCTATCTTTGCGTTCCCAAAATTTTAAGGACAATTAGTATTAAGCATAATGCCAACTATTTCACAATTAGTAAGAAAAGGTAGAAAAAAGCTGACTTCTAAGTCGAAATCGCCTGCTTTGGACTCATGTCCTCAGCGACGAGGCGTTTGTACCAGGGTATATACCACTACCCCTAAAAAGCCCAACTCTGCGATGAGGAAGGTGGCAAGGGTAAGGCTTACTAATGGTAAAGAAGTGAATGCCTATATCCCAGGTGAAGGCCACAATCTACAGGAGCACTCTATTGTGCTGATTCGCGGTGGAAGGGTAAAGGACCTTCCAGGTGTGAGGTATCATATTATCAGAGGAGCTCTTGACACGGCCGGTGTAAATGGTCGATTACAACGAAGATCAAAATACGGCGCTAAAAGGCCAAAAGATAAAAAGTAATTAGTAGAGATGAGAAAAGCGAAACCAAAGAAGAGGTATATTCTTCCTGATCCGATTTACGGAGATACGCTAGTTACCAAGTTTGTGAATAACTTGATGATTGATGGGAAGAAAAGCATATCATATGCAATCTTCTATGACGCAGTCAAAATTGTTGAAGATAAGACCGGTGAAAACGGACTTGAGATATGGAAAACCGCCCTTGGTAATATTACGCCTTCTGTGGAGGTAAAGAGTCGTCGAGTTGGAGGTGCTACTTTTCAGGTTCCCATAGAAGTTCGCCCGGATCGCAAAATATCTCTCGGTATCAAGTGGATGATTAGATATGCCAGAATGCGTGGCGAAAAAACCATGAAAGAAAGATTGGCTGGAGAAATCATCGCGGCCTCCAAAGGAGAAGGCGCATCGGTGAAAAAGAAAGATGATATTCATAGAATGGCAGAGGCCAATAAAGCATTTTCTCACTTTAGATTCTAATATTCACGACCACCAATGGCAAGAGATTTAAAATTTACCCGCAATATTGGCATAGCCGCTCATATTGATGCCGGTAAGACGACTACCACTGAGCGTATACTATACTATACAGGTGTTAGCCACAAGATAGGAGAGGTTCATGATGGCGCTGCCACGATGGACTGGATGGAGCAAGAGCAGGAGAGAGGTATTACAATTACTTCAGCAGCTACCACTGTCTTCTGGAAGTATAAAGAAAATGAATACCACATCAATATCATTGATACTCCAGGTCACGTAGATTTTACGGTCGAGGTAAATCGGTCCTTGAGAGTACTTGATGGTCTGGTGTTTTTATTTAGTGCCGTCGATGGTGTAGAACCACAATCTGAGACCAACTGGAGACTAGCAGACAACTATAAAGTAGCGAGAATTGGCTTTGTTAATAAGATGGACAGGGCCGGTGCTGACTTTCTTAATGTATGCAATCAGGTAAAAGAAAGGCTGGGCACGAAAGCCGTTCCGCTTCAGCTTCCAATAGGAGCGGAGGAGACTTTTAAAGGTGTTGTGGACCTCGTTTTGAACAAGGCCATAGTCTGGAACGAGCAGGATATGGGCATGACTTTCGAGGAGATTCCCATCCCCGAGGATATGGTTGAGGATGTGGCCAACTATCGTGAGCAGTTGTTAGAATCTGTCGCTGAGTATGACGAGGGTCTAATGGAAAAGTATTTTGATGATCCGGAGTCCATTACAAGAGATGAAATTATCAAGGCACTAAGAGCAGCCACGATTGATTTGGCATTTGTGCCGATGACTTGCGGCTCTGCTT
>JAHCMJ010000325.1 GCA_019192485.1 Cyclobacteriaceae bacterium HetDA_MAG_MS6
TATCCTTTCCTTTCTTCTTTTTCATTTCATTGATTTGTTCGATAGCATTGGTTTTTAATAATGTCACGTCATCGCTGTTTTCAAAATGCATGGTTGTAGACACAATAATATGCTTAAGCCCTGTGTAAGCAGGCTTGCCTGGCTGTAATCCAAATTGGAAACCAAAAGCATAGGTGTTTTTGCCCATAATGACCGTATCGTATTCTTGTAATTGACTTACAAAATCATTGGCGTGCTCCCCAGTCATGTAAAAGTCTTCGACACTTCCATTTTCAGCTGCAATAAAGCCATCAACACTTATGGCAATGTGATAAACTATTTTTCTCATTACAAATCCTTTTTTGAACATTCAAATGTCAATAGCTTGAGGATAGATGTATTGGAAAAAAGTTACCTCTTTAGCCCTGAGGCTATTACATGGGGATAGCTTTTGATTGCTTTTTGGTATTGAGAGGGTGTGTATCCTGATAGTTGCTGGAAATTGTTGATCAGATGTGCCTGATCATAGTAACCAGATCCATAAGCCACTTGACAGTAGGAGAGAGTATCCTTTTGGTTCAATAAGTTCAGGGCCTGGTTAAATCGTGAAATTTTTTGGTATTGTTTCGGGGTAGTTCCTGCCAATTTTTTGAATTGATGTATCAGGTGCTTGTTGGAGAACCCGGTGCTATTGCCAATTTCCTTGAGTGTTTGATTGCCAAGGTCCAATTGGCGTCTCAAGTGGTGGACCAATTCGGCTTCCCGGTTGTTGAAGTCTAATTTTTGCGTCAGCAAGCTTTTAGTCCTGTTCAATAGCGTTTGCGGGTCTTGAATGTCCATTAACTTTTCTCGCAACGAGGACAACTCCGATACACTGAGTAAATCTGCTGGGATCATATTATCCTGAAACTCCGTGGCAGGAATACCTAAGAACTGAAACAGCCCACCAGGCTCAAACTGTATAGTAAGGGTAGATGCCTTCTCCTCTCCGGCATAAGTGACTGTTTGATGTTGTATGCCGGTGATCCAGATGTCTCTGAAAGTCCTCGAAGTTTGGGTGTCATTTTTACCACAGAGCACTCTAGGATTGCCATCTAACTCGATAACGAGTTGGGTGCTGCCATCTGGTAATAGCTGCTCAAAGGCGTGGTCAGCGGTGTAGTCTTCGTAGTAGATCAGACACTTGACCGCCCTTCGCAGTGGAAAATCAGGTATATCTATATACAGTTGCAAAGCTTCTTTAAAGCTAATTGGATTGAGTCTTGATACCAAGCCTGATATTCAGTCGATCCGGTTGTTGGATTTAGAAACTAAGATTAACGAAATCGCTTTCTGTTGGCGAAAAACTCCTGTTTGCGCTTTTGCTTTTCCCTGTTGGCTTCCTTCTTTTCCTGCAAAGTCATAGGTTTATCAGTTTGAGGAAATGGATTATCTGCCATCAAGTTGATTTTTCGTTTGATAAGCTTTTCGATATCCTTTACATAGGTATTTTCCTCGGGTTCACATAGGGATATGGCTACTCCTTGTTCACCGGCCCGACCGGATCGACCAATCCGATGTACATAGGTTTCAGCTACATCGGGGATGTCATAGTTGATCACATATTGCAGCTTATCAATATCAATTCCCCTGGCAGCTATATCCGTAGCTACTAGCACTCTGACCTCACCAGATTTGAACTGCTTCAATACTTTTTGGCGATAGTTTTGTGCTTTGTCTCCATGAATAGCTGCAGCTGTTATATTCTGTTTCTTTAGTGTTTTTGCTATTCTGTCTGCTCCGTGTTTGGTTCGAGAAAAAAGCAGTACCTGGTCTATTTTGTCATCTTTTAGAATGTGCCTAAGCAAGTCCTTTTTAGAGCTTTTATTGGTATAGTAAAGAAATTGCTGGACGGTTTCTGCTGTGGAAGAAACAGGGCTTACTTCTACTTTCCTGGGATTGGTTAAGATATTGGAAGAGAGCTCTTTGATACTGGGCGGCATTGTAGCCGAAAAGAAAAGAGATTGTCTCTTTCTGGGTAATAGCTTCAGTAGCTTCTTGATATCATGGATGAAACCCATGTCAAGCATTCTATCAGCCTCGTCCAAGACAAAGATCTTGATAGTACTCAGGTCCAGATACCCCTGGTCCATTAGGTCCAGTAATCTCCCTGGTGTGGCAATTAGTATATGAGTGCCTTTTTTCAATGCGCTAACCTGCTGACCCTGTTTGACACCACCGAAGATAACTGCGTGCTTGACGCTGGTATATTTGGCATAGAGCTCTATATTTTCACCGATCTGAATCGCTAGTTCCCTTGTTGGAGTGACAATTAGCGCCCGAAGAGTGGGTCTATGACTGTGCTCTTTTTCGATTTGCTCGATGAGCTGGATGATCGGTAGTGCGAATGCTGCTGTTTTACCGGTGCCAGTTTGAGCAGTCCCCAGGATGTCACTTCTATCCAATACTAATGGAATTGCTTTTTCTTGTATAGGTGTTGGTTGAGAATAATTTTTTTCGTGCAACGCCTTTAAAATAGGAGAGATGATCTTTAAATCGTCGAATGTCATGGTGTTTCAGTTAAGCATTTTAAGAAGCACACGGTGAATGATCCGAACGAGTGATCTTAAGAACTACAAAGTTAGAGATTACAGATCATCTGACCGCAATTGATAAGCTTCATCATTTTGTTGTATTCGGATTTTATTTGGCTTCGACACAAGACGGAATCGAAATATTATTTCTGTCTTGCAATATTGATGGGCCAGCTAGGTTCTAATTGAGGATAGTCAAATATGCTGTCCAAGGGCCTACCGCCTCTTTGTATTGTTTTGCTGCGACTCTTGAGATCTGAGCAATATGTCCTAAATCATGTACCGTCCACGCGGCTAGTAGCTGTCTCAACGTAATCTCACCAAACTCCGGGTGTATCCCTATGAGTGACAGTTGCCGCTCTCCTAGGTTCATGGATTTTAACACTTCTATGTTTTGTTTTCGCAGTAGGTTGAATTCCTGGAGTAGCTGATCCATGGTCTTCCCTTTGCTCTCTTCGAATTGAGCAAACCTGTCGAAGGGTTCGAATTTCTTGCTTTCACTTTGAGACAAAATAATCTTGGCTCTGGGTATCCAATCCGTTTGCTCCCCATGGATGAGATGGCCCAATACATCGAAAGCACTCCAGGTATTTGGGCCTTCAGTTTGAAGAGTCCATGCGGGTGACAGGTCTTTTAAGTAGGCTTCAAGGACAGATGGAGTACGCTCCAGTATTGAAATCGTTTCTTGTAGGCTAAACTTCATAGATATTCTTTTCTAGCAATGATCTATACGGGTAGATGTAGGAAAGAGGTTTTGTTTTTTCAATGGATCATGTTTGACTAATATCCCTAAACAATTTTTTTGCATTCATTTTGAACAGTTTGCCTTCTTTTTTTTTAATGATAGTAAAGCTACTTATTAAAATATGATTACTATCAAAAAGGTCCTGATACTACAGGTTTCCTTCTTTTTTACCTCTATTTGTTGGTCCCAAGAGGTGGACCAGTTATTGCATATCGAAGATAGATTTGACCTAGTGGCAAGCGATTGGTTAGAGAAGTCAGGGCAACTCAAGACTTATGTAGGTGTGAATAACTATTGTGCGAGTCCGTCTTATCGGTCAGAAGTCGATGATGTTCTTGGCATTTTACACCACTATGATTCTACAATCTTGAGTAAAATGAACGACCCTCAAGACTACTTGAGTTGGAATCCTAAAGAGGAAAAGAAGACTTTGAAAGATATCGCAGAAATGCAAGAGACTTATGGTGTAGATAATTTTGTCGAGCAGATGAGGAAAACATGCTCCTTTAGAAATGAGATTGAGCAAAATGCAGAGGATCTTCGGAGTGGAGTAGGGGCGGAATCATATGATGCCAAGATTTTGGTATTAGAGACAGAACTTAGGCGATATTTGAATAAGATTGATCGCTTGGTTTTAAGAATTGATGACCATCTGCACGTACTACATATTGACTAGTAGGAAATAAACCTCGTTAGATAGCTTTGTGGCTTATTGGCGGAGGTATACTAGTCTTTTTTCACTTCTTCGATATTGGCTTCTTCTTCCATTCCCCAACCCCAATGATCTCTGAACTTTTCTCGCTGCTCGGGGCTCATGTGTTGCCATTTATGTTTCATCTTGTGCATCCACCATTTTTTGCGATTTCCATGATATCCTTTTTTACCTCCCCATGATCCAAAGAGCAATCTGCTCAGAAGCAACAAGCCTACACCTTGCAATACGCTTATTTCAGGAAGGCCAAATATCCCTGGCATCAGGGCGTTCCATAAAAGCATAAATCCAAATATTATGGCTGCTCCTCCCAGCAGGATTAATAACCCCATTTTCCATTTCCAATATTTCATATGTTATTGTGTTTTGTTCTAATTTTTAAGCTCGCTATAGACGTTTTTTAGTTTTTTTCTTAGCTGCTTGACGGCGTAGTGCTTTCGCAATATCAATGTATTGACAGCATCACCTGTGATTGCTGAGATAGCTTTAAAACTGAGTCCTTCAAACTCATGCATTTCAAAGACTTCTCGTTGTGCCTTTGGCAACTCTTGCAGACCATTTTGAATGGATTGCCACACTAGTTCGTCCATCATTTCGTCATCAGGCAATCGTTGGGCGCCCCGTATTTCGCCGATCAGGTCTCCTGTTTGGCTAAATGACTGCGGTGTTTTTTTCCTGTATCGATCGATGATCTTATTTCTGCTGACCCGATAGAGCCAGGCTCGGATCTGTTGGATAGGTTCTACGGTAGACTCTAATGTCAGAAAAACATCTTGGATCAGATCTTCAGCGTCTTCCTCATTGGGAACTCTGCTTTTGATAAAGTCAAAGAGCTGGCCTCGGAGGTTTAAGAACGCATTGGTGTTTTTCTCTTTGCTCAATTGAAGATCTTGTATTTCAATGATATCCGTCATTTGGCTAGTAAGTCGGACATCACTGCAAAATATTTTATGTCTTCGTAATTTTTTTCATTGCGATTATAGTCGCAGTGGGTTTAGAAGAGGGTAAGCA
>JAHCMJ010000326.1 GCA_019192485.1 Cyclobacteriaceae bacterium HetDA_MAG_MS6
GTAGGTTGCCACAGGCTATGCAGGAAAGAGGAATGGAGATCAGGATTTTAGTTCCTCGATTTGGATTGATCAACGAACGAAAAAACCGTCTGCACGAGGTGGTAAGGCTGTCAGGTATCAATATTGCTGTAGGTGATGAAGAGAAGCCTCTTGTCATTAAGGTAGCATCTATACCTAATGCCAAGTTGCAAGTTTATTTCATCGATAACGAAGACTACTTCCATCGTAAATCTGTGTTTTTCGACAAAGAGGACAATTTTTACGAAGACAACGATGAACGAGCAATATTCTTCTGCAAAGGCGTTTTAGAAACAGTGAAAAAATTAGGGTGGTCACCGGATATCATTCACTGCAATGACTGGATGACAAGTTTAATACCTTTGTATGTAAGCTCAACCTATAAAAATGATCCCATTTTCAAGGACGCTAAAACTGTTTTCAGTATTTACAACAACAGCTTTAGCCACAAATTTGGAGATGACCTATTAGCAAAAGTGAAAATGCTAGATATTGATGATAGCATGTTGCAATCTCTCAAAACTGCAGATTATGAAGGTTTTGTGAAAATAGGTGTGGAGCATTCTGATGCTGTAATTTATGCTAACGAGGAGTCAACCGACAGCTTCAAAAAACTGGTTGCTGACCTATCGCAAGAAAAGCGAATCGATACCATTGAAACTAAAGAGAACTTCGAAGAATCTTATTTTAATCTCTATAATGAACTTGTTGGATAGAATTAAACTAGGGTCAATTGCTTTGGTCCTGGTTTTATTCGCTTGTGAAGATCCAAATAATTTTGGATTGGAATTGGAGCCTAGTGACCCAATCACTGTTTCCCAATTTGCTGAATTCGTACTCCCCTCCTCCAATGTTTTCATGGACAGTCTTCGTACTGACAATGAAAACAATCTATTGATTGGAAGCTACTCAGATTCAGTTTATGGGACCATTGATGCCAGATCCTGGTTCAGGATCACCTATGCTGGGGGTCAGATACCGAGCGATACGCTGTTTTA
The DNA here is from genome assembly GCA_019192485.1 of Cyclobacteriaceae bacterium HetDA_MAG_MS6. Taxonomy (GTDB): domain Bacteria; phylum Bacteroidota; class Bacteroidia; order Cytophagales; family Cyclobacteriaceae; genus MS6. Next base: position 1,017 of record JAHCMJ010000326.1, read on the forward strand.
TGATAGCACCTTGCTCACTATGGAGATTGAAGCATTGAGGCTGGACGCACCTGTGACTAATCAGCGAATATTTGTTTACGAATTGTTAGACACTCTTTTTCAGGAAGCTGTTTATCTAAAAGACAAATCAATTCCTCTGGCAGCGACTCCTATTGATACCTTAGAATTCGCCTTAGCTCCGGATGATTCTGTCTTGTTCTTCGAACTCAACAATGCCTTTGGCAGAGAAATATTTGACAGGACAATCGATGAAGAGTTGGGCAGTATCACATCCTTCGAATACTCGTTAGCTTTTGTCCCAGATGCGGCAAATGACGGATTGATTTCCATTGATATTACAAGAGATACTACAGCTGTATATGTTTACACCCTTGATTCTGCTGGAAATTCCTATCGCAGCCAATTAGAACTGGACAATACGCATTTCATCAATATTCAGCAGGATAGATCTGGATCCTCATTTTCAATTTTACAGAACGACCTTGACACTGGAATGATTGGTAATGGAAGCGTTTATTTGTATCCACTTGCTGGCATTTACCCAACTCTGGAGCTTGAGCCTCTATTGGAATTTATCAGACAAAATCCTGGTGTAATCATCCAAAAAGCAAGCTTTGAGTTAGGGGCCTATAGGCCACCAGCTTTTGACCCGATAGATGCCATAAATGCGATCAACTTCAGGTTCAGGACATCAAATGGTGGATTCGACGGATCCGGCATACTGACACCAGGCCTAAATCTTGTTTTATCTGATGCAGGCTACCTAGCCAACAACAATCAAGTACTTAGTTTACGATATGATGACGATGATGAAAACTACGAGGGTGATTTTACTTTGTTTGCTCAAATACTCTTGGAAAACTTTAAGGACGGAGATGATTTTGTCGCAGAAGACTTGGTGATCGCAGGTGTATCCTTTCTAAACCTGGAACAAACCACGTTCCTTCAAAGTGAGTTAAAAGTCAAACTTTTCTATACAGCTCTAACGGAATAACAGATGTGCGGAATCGTAGGATATATTGGGCATAGACCCGCCTATCCCATACTGATCAAAGGACTAAAACGACTAGAATACAGAGGCTACGATAGTTCTGGAGTTTCACTCTCGGAAGGCAATAAGTTACAAGCTTTCAAAAAAAAAGGAAAAGTCCAGGACCTAGAAAACTTCGTTGGCGATCAAGCTTTGACCAGCACAGTTGGAATTGGGCACACCAGATGGGCTACTCATGGAGAACCAGATGATAAAAATGCCCATCCACACCTATCCAATAACGGCAAACTCTCCATTATCCATAATGGTATAATAGAAAACTATGGATCTATCAAACAGGATTTGCAAAATCACGGGTTTACATTCCATAGTGACACAGATACCGAAGTCCTGATCAACTTCATTCAGTACATCCAGCAGCAAGACAATAGTAGCATTGAAGACGCCGTAAGAGTGGCTTTGACCAAAGTGGTAGGTGCTTATGCAATTGTGATCATGTCAGAGGATGATCCAGGCAAATTAGTCGCAGCCAGAAAAGGCAGCCCTCTTGTAATAGGGCTTGGGAAAGACGAGTTCTTTCTAGCATCTGACGCAACTCCAATTGTTGAATATACCAATGAAGTAGTGTATCTCAATGATGAGGAAATTGCTATCATCAACGGCAAGGAATTCTCCATCAAAAACATCGATGACGTTCCACAGTCACCCTATATACACACGCTAGAGGTGGAGCTAGAGGCCATAGAAAAAGGAGGTTACGATCACTTCATGCTCAAGGAAATTTTTGAGCAACCGAACTCCATTGCTGACTGTATGCGAGGTCGGTTAAATGCATCCTCGGGCTCTTTGGTATTGGGTGGTATTCGAGAATACGCCAACAAGTTGGCCAATGCCGATCGGATTATTCTAGTGGCTTGTGGGACCTCATGGCATGCAGGGCTCGTTGCTGAGTATATCCTCGAAGAATTTTGCCGAGTACCCGTTGAAGTTGAATACGCCTCAGAATTCAGGTACAGAAATCCCGTAATCAAAGAGGGAGATGTTGTCGTCGCTATTTCACAGTCTGGCGAAACGGCCGATACCCTTGCAGCAATCGAGCTGGCCAAGTCTAAAGGAGCCATTGTGCTCGGAGTTGTCAATACGGTGGGTTCTTCTATTGCCAGGGCTACACACGAGGGAGCGTATCTTCATGCAGGGCCTGAGATTGGTGTTGCCTCCACAAAAGCATTTACCGCGCAACTCACCGTTCTCACCATGATTGCTTTGAGAGTGGCTCAGAAAAAGGGTACAATCACCGATCGAAAGTATCACGAGCTTCTGGTTGATCTTGAAAGTATACCAGCTAAAGTAAAGCTAGCACTCGAAAGCAATGAAAAAATTGAAACCATCTCAGGCCTCTTCAAGGATGCTAAAAACTTCCTGTATCTGGGAAGAGGGTATAACTTTCCTGTGGCATTAGAGGGTGCTTTAAAGCTCAAGGAAATCTCTTACATTCACGCCGAAGGATATCCTGCGGCTGAGATGAAACATGGTCCGATTGCATTGATAGATGAAAACATGCCTGTCGTGTTTATTGCTACACGGGATAGTTCATATGACAAAGTCATCTCCAACATACAAGAAGTAAAGTCCCGCAAGGGGGTAGTCATCGCAATTGTTACGGAAGGAGACGTACTCATCCCCAAAATGGCTGACTTTACTATTGAGGTACCTTCCACTCATGAAGCTTTGATGCCATTGGTCGCAGTCATTCCGCTGCAACTTTTATCGTATCATATCGCAGTCATGAGAGGGTGCAATGTTGATCAACCTAGAAATCTTGCTAAATCAGTAACTGTAGAATGAAAAAGATAATCAACACCAGTCAGGCGCCTGCACCAATCGGACCATATAGTCAGGCGGTTTTCGTCAACGATACATTATACGTATCCGGCCAAATTGCCATTAATCCTGAATCCGGAGAGCTGATCACTTCAAATATTCAGGACGAAACAAAACAGGTGATGAAAAACCTGGGTGCGATCCTTACCGAAGCCGGGTTATCATATGAGCATGTCATTAAGTGTTCCATCTTCATAAATGACATGGGACAGTTCGGGGAAATTAATGAGGTATATGGACAGTACTTTCAGGAAGATCCACCAGCTCGGGAAACTGTTGAGGTAAGCGTACTACCCAAACATGTGAATGTAGAGATTTCTTGCATTGCTGTTGCTTGAAGCAACGGTAAGCAATCCGACAGCTATTAACCAATATTTTCATGAGTAAAGTCAGGGTTCGTTTTGCTCCAAGCCCAACAGGAGGTTTACATATCGGCGGGCTTCGAACAGCATTGTTCAATTACCTATTCGCTAAAAAAAATGGCGGCGATTTTATCTTAAGAATAGAAGATACTGATCAGGCAAGGTACGTAAAAGGTGCCGAAGAGTACATTCAGGAATGTCTCGAATGGTCCGGTCTTACCCCTGATGAAAGTCCTCAAAGAAATGGACCCTTTGCCCCCTATCGGCAATCCGAACGTAAAGAAATCTACGGTAAATACGCACAGCAACTCCTCAACGAGGGCAATGCCTACTATGCCTTTGATACATCAGAGGAACTGGATGAGATGAGGGAGAAATTGAAGTCTGCTGGCATGGTCAACCTCAACTACAATTCCGTTACGAGGATGACGATGAAAAACTCCTTGACGTTGTCTGCTGAGGAAGTTCAATCACGAATCAACGCCAATGAACCTTATGTCATTCGTATCAAGGTACCTGAAAAACAAGAAATCAGGCTTAATGATATGATCAGAGGTTGGGTCATGGTACATTCCTCGACACTAGATGATAAGGTACTCATGAAGTCTGATGGTTTACCAACGTATCATCTGGCAAACATTGTAGATGATCATTTGATGCAGATTTCCCATGTCATTCGTGGAGAAGAATGGTTACCCTCTGCACCGCTGCATGTATTACTAT
>JAHCMJ010000327.1 GCA_019192485.1 Cyclobacteriaceae bacterium HetDA_MAG_MS6
AATGCATTTTTTGTTTCCAGTAGGCTTTCATAATGTCTACTGTTGGTTACAATAGTATTTCCGGACTTGAAGGCATCCAATTGTACAACGCTTTTGATCTTTTCTTTTAGTCGGTTCAGGTTTTCTCGAGATAGAGCAGAAATAGCAACAAAACGGTTATCTGCTTGCAGCGTTTTGAGTAGGTCACTAGTTACTTGATCCATCTTGTTTCCTACTAGGATAAAAGGCACTCCATCATTTTCTAGCTTATTGACCTGTAGCATGATATCCTTGAGTTTTTCTATGCTCAGGTCAACCATATATAGGATCAATGATGCTTCTCGCATTTTATTGCGAGTTCTTTCCACGCCAATTGCTTCTACTCTGTCTGTTGTGTCTCTAATGCCTGCAGTGTCTATGAACCGGAATGACACACTGTCAATGACCATTTCATCTTCGATAAAGTCACGTGTGGTTCCTGGGATATCGGAGACGATTGCTTTTTCCTCGTTGAGCAATGCATTCAATAGGGTTGATTTTCCAGCGTTTGGTTTCCCTGCAATGACAGTTGGCAGGCCATTTTTGATGACATTCCCCAATTCAAAGCTTTCCAATAAGCCATTGATAGATTGCTGTAGTCGTTCGATGAGATTTTGTAGGTCTTTGCGATTGGCAAACTCGACGTCCTCTTCCGAAAAGTCCAACTCCAACTCGATCATAGAAGCGAAATGGATCAAATCCTCTCGTAAATGCTTGATTTCCTGTGAGAATCCGCCTCGCATCTGGTTAAGTGCTGCCTGGTGAGCGGTTTCATTTTCTGAAGCTATGAGATCGGCAACGGCTTCGGCCTGTGCAAGATCAAAGCGACCGTTTAGAAATGCTCTCTGGGTGAATTCACCAGGTTTGGCAAGTCGAACATTTTCCTTTAGAAAAGTCTGGATAATTTTCTGGATGATGTAGTTGGAACCATGACAGGATATCTCTATTACATTCTCTTTCGTATAGGAATTTGGACCCTGAAAAACAGATACCAGGACTTCATCAAGGATTTTGTTTCCATCTTTGAGAGTACCTAAGTGGATCGAATGTGACTTGACTTGGGTAAGGTCCTTGCCCTTGAATAGTTTGTTTGTTGCAGTGATTGCTTCTGGTCCGGATAGGCGGATCACTCCTATAGCTCCGACTCCAGGAGGAGTAGCAAGGGCAATAATGGTTTCATGAAGTTGGCTCACTTTCCAAAGATAAGACAGCCGATCTTGTTCTGGCTTTGTTTACTTTTTTCATGATAACAAAAACGATAGCAAACTGAATGCCGGCTACGGTAGCCATAGCTCCGGCAATGGACCCATCAATGGTATAGGCAAGGAGATAACCAAAGACCGCCGAAGACACGCCGAAAGCAGAGCTGATGATCAACATCTTTTTCAATCTTTCTGTAATGAGATAGGCCGTTGCCGGAGGAGTGATAAGCAAGGCTACCACTAATATAGCTCCAACGGATTCAAAGGATGCCACAGTGGTGAGTGATACGAGACTCATCAAGGCATAATGCCAAAAAGTAGCGGAGATGCCGACAGCATTAGCAAAAGAAGGGTCAAAGGTGGTGATAAATAGTTCCTTGTAACTCACCTTGATAAATAGAAGAATAAGCACTAAGACTACCGACATGACAATTAGGGCCTTGGGTCCTAGACTTTGTCCTGAATCCAGAATGATAACATCCAGGGGAACGTAGGCTATTTCACCGTATAATACACAATCTTGATCTATGTGGGCATTTCCTGCATAATAGGACACGAGAATCACACCTAAAGCAAATAACCATGTAAATGTGACACCAATAGATGCGTCAGTTTGAAGTTTTCCCTTTTGATGAAAAAACTCAATTAAGAAGGTAGTCAAAATACCTAAAATCCCTGCACCAAGGAGAAGAGCCAAAGAATCCCTGCCTCCTGCCATCATGAAGGCGATCACAATTCCAGGCAAAACGGCATGAGAGATAGCATCGCTAACCATTGCCATTTTACGAAGGATCAGATAGCTACCAAGTAGACTGCAACTGATGGCCACAAGTGAGCCTGTTAATATGATGAGAATAGCATTCAAATAGTGTTATTGTTCATTGTTAATTATCGGCTGTTGTTTTTGTGGAATAGGTGCTTTATGCGGATCAACTGACGGATGATCCAGTAGTCTTTCCAACCTCAACTCAAGCTCCGGCGTGATGACATGCTCAATAGACTCAGCATCCTCATGCACATGATCTGGAGCGATTTTCAAGTACTCTGTGAGGTATAGTTCCCACATCCTATGCAACCTGACAATTCGCTTTCCTTTTTCATAACCCTCTTTGGTCAGAGCCCACTGTGCCCGGTGATGGGTTACGAACCCCTCGCGGCTCAATCTAGTGAGACCTTTAGCCAATGTCGACTCCTTAAACGCTCTTTTGGCCATCAACTCTTCCTGCGACCGATAAGAAAGGAAGTTTTGATTGCTTTCACCTAGCGTATAAAAAACTTTAAGTAAGTTTTCACCAAGGAATTTTCGTTGGTTTTGATATTGCTTGAATACTCGGATCAATATGCCCTTGCCGGGTGCAAAGAAAAAGGAGATCAGCGCAATTATCGAAAGGACCATCACGATCCAAGGACCTGTAGGCATAGAAGGAGAGGCGTAGGATATGTATGCTCCCGTGATACCAGAAAAAGCTCCAAAAATGGCAGCTAGTGTCAGCATAATCGATAGCCTGTTGGTCCAGAATCTCGCTGCCGCAGCAGGGGTGATTAACATAGCAGCCATTAATACGACACCTACAGCTTGAATACCAGTGACTACGGCTAAAACCGTGATGGAAGTCAGAATAAGTTCTAGGGTACGTACTGGTAGGCCTAGTGTATTGGCGAACTGTGTATCGAATGAGATCAGTTTGAATTCCTTATAGAAAAAATACACTACTACCAGTATGATGACTGCGATTAGACTAAAAGCAATCAAATCCTCTCCAATGAGGGCTGCTGCATTTCCAAATAGAAATGTGTCTAGTCCGGTTTGTGCGGCATTTCCCGAGTGCTGAATATAGGTAAGAAGCAGAATGCCTATCCCAAAGAACACAGAGAGTGATAGACCGGTAGCCGTATCCTCTTTAATCTTGGAAGATCTAACAATGTAATCCATAGCCACAATGGATATCCACCCTGTTATAGAGGCACCAATGATCAGAAGAAAGGGGTTTTTACTCCCTGAAACAATAAAAGACAGGCATATGCCGGGAAGAACCGCATGTGAGATGACATCTCCCAACAGCGCCTTTTTTTTGAGAAAAGTAAAACAACCAACTACCGCAGAGGAAATAGATAATAGGATCGATCCTAGCACTACATATTTGATGTTAGGGTAAGCGAAAGTCACAAATTCCCAAAGTCTGTCAGTCATCGTTATTCACGGGTTGGAACTTGCTCTTTTTTCATCAACTCTCCGACTTCAGATAGCAGGGTGAGTTTTCCTCCATATGCTTCTTCTAGTAACTGCTGGGTGAATACCTTCTCTGTAGGACCTGATGCCACCAAACGAAGGTTGAGCATAATGATCCAATTGAAATAGGTCGAGACTGATTGAAGATCATGATGCACCACTACTATCGTCTTTCCTTCACCGGCAAGTCGTCTTAGAATCTGGATGATAGCCTTCTCGGTGGCGGCATCTACTCCTGCAAATGGCTCGTCCATGAAGTAGATGTCTGCCTGTTGTGTCAGGGCTCTTGCCAGGAAAACCCTTTGTTGTTGACCACCGGATAGCTGGGAGATCTGGCGACGATAAAACTTCTCCATTCCAACCTGTTCCAAGGCATTCATGGCAGCTTCTTTGTCAGCTTTGCGGATGTTACGGAATAGGCCAACTTTACCGTATCTTCCCATCATGACAATATCTAAGACTGATGCCGGAAAATCCCAATCCACAGATTCCCGCTGTGGAACGTAGCTCACTTTGAGTCGTATTTCATCTAACTCCTGGTTGAAAATTTTGATATAGCCAGAACTCAATGGGATTAGACCCATTACAGATTTAATCAATGTTGATTTACCAGCTCCATTAGGCCCAATGATCCCACAAATAGAACCATATGGCACCGAAAGATCAATACCCCATAGTACTGGCTTACGATCATAGCTTACGGTAAGATCATGTATCTCCAGAGCGGGGTTTTCAGTTTGAATGATCATACTAATACTTTAGGTTCATTTCAATGCCTCAGTAATGGTATCTACATTGGTCTTGACCATGCCGATATAGGTTCCCTCGAATGTCCCTATCTCACCCATGGCATCAGAAAACAGACTTCCCCCGACGGTCACATCATGTCCTTTTTCTCGACACCCATTGATGACGGCTTTTATGGCTCTATCTGAAACACTGGTTTCAACAAAAATGGATTTGACTCCATTGTCAATGATCAAATCTGAGATTTCGGCAATATCCCTCAATCCAAATTCGGATACAGTAGATATCCCTTGTAGTCCCTTGACTTGTATGCTATACGCCTCACCAAAATATCCGAAAGCATCGTGAGCGGTGACAAGAATCCTCTGCTGATCTGGAATAGATCCAATTTGATTTTGAGCATATAAGTGAAGGGTATCCAGAAGCTGCAAATACTGATCAGTATTCAAAGCATAGTAAGCTTTATGCGTAGAGTCAATTTCTTGCATCTTGTTAGAGATGGCATCGACTACATGTTTCCACAATGTCACATCAAACCATACGTGGGGATCAGGAGAGTTGTCATAGAATTCGGAGGATCGAATCAGAGAGTCTGGTATGCTTTCTGCAGCAGCCAGTACCGGTTTTTGTCTCGCTAGTTTTTCGAGGATTTCACCCATCTTGCCTTCTAAATAAAGACCATTATATACGACTATGTCGGCCCGGTTGAGTTTGCTTAAGTCTCCTTGCGTGGCTTTGTACA
>JAHCMJ010000328.1 GCA_019192485.1 Cyclobacteriaceae bacterium HetDA_MAG_MS6
TTTCCGGGGAGTCCATCCGGAGTTGTTTTGAAATGCTTACTGACGGCCCGATGTACCTCTTGCGTGGTACGCCACTCTTCACCTGGAAAATAGTTGAAAAGGTATGGATAGGCCATGTCCGGTTCATTCCAAAGTACAAAATGGTTTTCTTTGAAGCACTGTTGTAGTTTTCGAAGCATAGTGCCTTCTCCCATCAACTGCTTCATGCCATTTATATCTTGTGGAACGAAGAAATTATAGTTCCAGGCATTTCCTTCCACAAAGCCGATTTCCTGACTACCCAATTGCTTTTCTGAAGTGTGCCATTTTCCGTTTCTGTATCTGGGCAAAAGGAAGCCACTTGGTTTATGATACAATTGTTTATAGTTTGCTGAGCGCTTGGTAAAATCGCTACCGATATCATTTTTACCTTGGGCATATGCGAACTGAGCAATGTTCCAATCGGCTAAGGAGTACTCTAGGGTGGTGGATACAGACCCCCAAGGGATGGGTTTGATGGCTGGAGTAGGCCCGCTGTGCTCATGAGGAATATAGCCCGATTCGAGATAGTGCTTCAAGCCAGGCCTGATCAAGTTTTTTTGGGTTGTGTCACAACCACTTTTCAGCATGGCCTCAAGAGCTGCTTTCACATCGAAGTCTTGGATGCCACGTGCATAGGTATCATTGATGACAATGGCGGCCGGATCTCCGACCATAACCAGGGTTTCTTTCCCTGCCAACTCCCACTTTGGTAACCATCCCTGTTCGTGATACATATCTAATATCGTACGCACCATTTCCTTCTGCTTCTCAGGATAAACAAGGCTTAAGAATGGATGAATGTTTCTATAAGTGTCCCAAAGAGAAAAGGTCGAATATCTTGGTGCTTCGGTAGTTTTGCGTATACTTCCATCCATTGCCACGTACTGACCATTGGCGTCACTGAATATATTGGGATGAAGTAATGTGTGATATAGGGCAGTATAAAAGGATTTTTTCTTTTGAAAATCACCTCCTTCTACCTTTACCCTGCTCAATTCTTTCTCCCATTTTTCTTCGGCTTCCTCCTTCAATTGATCAAATGACCGGTTGCTTTGCTCTACTTGCAGATTGTGCCGTGCATTTGCAATACTGACATAAGAAATTCCTACCCTTACCTCAATAGGTTTGTCTTTTTTAGCCTGAAATGAATAGAACGCCCCGATGTTATCACCGATAGCACTCTTATGGTAGCCATGCTGCTTGTATTTGTTGTGCCAGCTACCATATTCAAAGGCAGGCTCGCTGAATTGCACTACAAAGAACACCCTGCCATTGTAGTGCTTTTCAAAGCAGAATTGGCCATACATCTCGAACCCCTCAATTTCTGTTTCGGAGACAATGTTGATCATACCACCAGGCTCATCTGAGACACCCAGACCAAGATTCAAAATGAAATTTGCCTGTCCCTCTGGAAAGTGATGTCGATGTCTTATGGTTCTTTCCGTAGCTGTGACCTCGGATTTAATATGGTATTTGTCCAAAGTGGTAGCATAATACCCGGGTGACGCTGTTTCTTTGCTGATGTTAGAGCCATACTTTTTTGGGTCGATATCCAAAGCTCCAGCGGTGGGCATCAGCACAGCACTTCCCAGATCTGGGCAACCCACTCCACTCATGTTGGCATGTGTGAATCCAGTCAGAAACTTTTTTTCGTGGTAGTAAGCGACGGCGCCGATCTTATTGAAGGATTCATTCTCTCCGTAAGGTCCATAAATGGTGTACGGGGAGGAGGACGCCATGCCCCATGGTACTATTGCTCCAGGGTGAGTATTACCTCCACCCGAAGTCCCAATGAATGGGTTAACATAACTTATTAAGTTGCCATTTCTTCTCCTATTTTCCGGTGTATTAAACCCCGCGAATAGAAACAGCGCTAACGTTGTCCATACAAGTCTTCCGATCATTCTGAATTTATGTTGTTATCAGGCGCTCAGTGACAGGTGGGCCCTGCTTATGAGATTCTTTAGTGATAGCAATACCTTTTTAAGTGATATAAATTTTCCTATAGCTTCTAGTACTATAAGACAGTTTAGGCCCAATTGACATTGTTCGGAGGCAAGGAATCACATAGAATGATCGGATATATATTCTTTTGGGGATGTGCCAAATTGCTCTTTAAAAATACGGGTAAAGTGAGAATGATTCGCAAAACCAACCTTTGATGCAACTTCAGAGATGGAAACATCCTTATAATGGCGCAGAATATGGGCTGCCTTTTTTAGGCGAATATCTTTGATGAACTCATTTACTGACATTCCTGTAAGTGATTTCACCTTGGTATACAGCAAGGATCGGCTAAGACCTAGCTCTATGCTCATCAATGAGGGGTCAAGATCACTGTTGTCTAGGTTGTTTTCTATTATCTCAACTGCACTTTTGATCAGTTTTTCATCTTTTTCTGAAGATGACGTGATTTTTGGTATGATTCCTATGGTCTTGTATTTTTCCTGTATTCTCCTTCGGGTATCTAGTAAATTTCTAACTTTTAGTTGTAGGAGTTGCGTGCTAAAAGGCTTGAGTATATAATCATCTGCACCACACTCCAACCCAAGTTTTTCGTCTTCTGTAGTGGCTTTTGCGGTCAGCAAAACTACTTGCATATGACTGGTACGATTATCTGATTTGATTCTATTGCAGAGTTCAATCCCACTGACATGCGGCATCATCACATCAGACAAAATGATATCCGGCAAGAATTCAAGACAGGCCGACCACCCCTCTTCCCCGTCTGCGGCCGTCTCCACATTAAAGTAGCCTGAAAGCTCCATCGAAATGAATTGTCTGAGATCAGGGTGATCCTCTACCACTAGAATTTTAGGTAATTCAGAATCTGTCTTCTCAGGAGTATCTTGGATATCCCTTTGGGTTTCTTGAGTGTTTTGGTTTTCCAATGCGCCCGGATATGCTAACGCGTCCAGATGCTGGGCGACAATTTGTTCAGCATCAAAAAGTTCACCTGTAACACCAAGGTATATGTCAAAAGTAGTCCCAATCCCTTTTTTGCTATTGACTTGAATTTGACCATGATGAAGTTCTGCTAGGCGTTGAGCTAGTGCAAGGCCAATACCTTTACCGGGCATGTGGCGATAAGTTTGATCGTTCTCGCCTTGAGCGAAACGGTCAAATATCCTTTCGATGTCATTCGATTCTATACCCTGACCAGTATCATGTACGGATATCCTTATCTGATCAGGGTGGTCTTTGGCCTCTGATAGTTGAACCTTGACGGAGCCGCCTTCTGGCGTGAATTTGAAAGCGTTTATAATGACGTTATAAAGTATTTTTTCTAATTTGTCGGGATCAAAAAACACTTTTGGCCTCTTCAGGTTGTTTTCAAAAGAATAACTGATCTTATGCCGGTTAGCCAGAAATTTGAATGACTCGTAAATCTTTTCTATAAACACACTGATACTGCCCTCGGCTACTTCCAATCTCATGAAACCTCCATCGACTTTAGAAAGATCCAATAGCTGATTGATCAGTCTGAGCAATCTGACAGTATTACTTTGCATCATTTGAAGGACCTGACTAAGTTTTGGGTGGTCTTTGAACTCTTCACTTAGCTTTTCCAACGGTGCTAAGATCAGGCTCAATGGTGTACGTAGTTCATGTGAGATGTTAGTAAAGAAATTAATTTTCATTTGGCTGGATTTCTCAACTTGTATCGCCATGTCCTTGAGATCCTGGTTTTTTAAGGATATCTCGGCTTTTTGTTTTTCTAGTGTCGTATTGGCCAGTTGGAGTTCCGATGTCCTGATAACTACCAACTCCTCAAGCTCTTTTTTCTTCAGTTTAATCATGTTAGTTCTCACTTTGATCCATGCGACTATGAATGAAAGTAATGTGAAAACCAAAAGCGTCCTAAACCACCATGTGTCCCAAAAAGGAGGGGCGATATTGATAATAATCGATATGCTTGCGTCATTCCATACTTTGTCATTGTTAGCGCCAATGACATGGAAGGTATACTGGCCATGATCGAGGTTGGTATAACTGGCAGTACGCTCATTTCCAATATGGGTCCATGTATCGGAAAAGCCTTCTAACTTGTATGCGTAGCTGTTTTTCTGGCTTGATGTAAAATTCAGGGCTGCAAATTCTATGCTAAAAACATTTTGCCAATACTTCAAGTGAATTTGGTCTGCGGAACTAATTGGTTTGCGAAGTGCCGCTGATTCACTGGGATCAATAGACTCATTGAAAATTTTAAAATCTGTGAACACCAATGTAGGTGCTTCATGGTTAATTTGTATTTCTTCCGGATTGAATACATTGACGCCATTGACGCCGCCAAAGTACATGAGTCCCTGTCGATCCTTGTATGACCACTTGGCATTGGGAAAGGCACCATCTTCTTTGGTGAAATGCTGGAAAGTAGTCGTAGATGGATCAAATTTTGATATTCCTTGTTGAGTGCCTAGCCATAATTTGCCGTGCTGGTCTTCTTGGATGCTATATATACTTAAGCTTTGCTGCGAAGGGTCATTGAATAATAGAAAACCCTGATCTCCTTCACGATAAAGTTCCAGTCCATTGTAGGTCCCAACCCACATTTGTAGCTTTGAATCCTGGAAAATGGTCCAAGTACGATTGTGGCTGATGCTTTTGGTATTCTTAGGGTCTCTTTGGAAACAGTGCTTTTCTTTAGATGCCAAATCGAGCACGCATAGACCATTTTCCGTAGCGCACCAGATTTGACTATTTTCCTCATTTATTTCGATATCCCAAATCCACTCTCCGATTTTGAAGCTTTCAAATTTATTGGTTTCGGGGTCGTAACATTCCAGAAAACCATATATCGTTCCGATCCAT
>JAHCMJ010000329.1 GCA_019192485.1 Cyclobacteriaceae bacterium HetDA_MAG_MS6
ACTTGTAGAATGCTGCCATTCCTCCAGGAAACTCTGGTTGATCCTCCACAATCGTGAATACCTCATCCACATCCTCTTCTTCAGGCTCTTCTTCAAAAACGATATCTTCAACTACTGTTTCTTCCGTTACCTCAACGTCAAGTTCTACCTCAATCTCCTCTTCTATTTCTTCCTCATCGGGTACCTCGATGATCTCAGGTAACTGCACTTTTGGTGGTGGTGGTGGTGGTTGCTCGGTAGGAGGTATCTCCATGATATCTTCGAAGTCATCATTGACATCGCCCAGATCCACTATGCCTCCGTCGTCGTACGAACGCCATTCGAAGGCCACGATCACAATTGCCAGACTGAGGGTTAATCCAAGATTCATTAACATCCCCGACTTGCCGGCCAGATCGTATTTTGGGTTTTTCTTAAGTTCCATAATTTCTCAATTCCAAACTGACTAATTTCAAAAATACTATTTTCCTAACTCAATTTGGCAGCGAATGATTGCTTTTTTCAACAAGTTTTTGAAAAAAAATAGCAACTGCAATGCCTACTAGGTCCACAAGGAAATCTGCTATATCCGCTGACCTTCTTGGTATGATACGCTGCAAATACTCTGTTAGACCTGCTAAAATTATGCCAAATATGGTTATTACCAGGACTGTTCTGCGGCGGCTAAATAGACATTCGTAGTTCAGAAATCTATATGCAAGAAACGACCCAACGGAAAAAAGCCCCAAGTGGGCTACTTTATCCTGATGCTCGAAGAGTTTTGTTCCGCCTGCGTCTACCGGCATCAACAATAGCCAAAGGGTAACCAGTCCCCAGGCGATAGATGCATTACGGTACTTCAATTACTCTCCGATCAAAGCCTTGTAGTCGTCCGCGGAAAGTAACCCCTCTGTTCCTCCTGAAATTTTCACCTTGATCATCCATCCGTCGCCGTAAGGATCGGCATTTACTACCTCTGGATTAGACTCCAGTGCCGTATTGAATTCGGCCACTTCTCCATCTACGGGCATAAACAGATCGGATACAGTTTTTACTGCCTCGACAGTCCCAAAGACACCACCGGCTTCGACAGTATCTCCCTCGGTTTCTACTTCGACGTATACAATATCACCCAATTCCCCTTGTGCAAAATCAGTAATTCCTACAATAGCTTCATCGCCGTCTATCCGCAGCCATTCATGATCTTTTGTATACTTTAATTCCTGAGGTATATTCATATGAATCAATTTTCAAAATTCTTCTCAAAAATAGCTTTTTTGACTAAACCTATTGAGCAAGATTAAACCTTAATTGCGTACCAAAAGCTGTCGTCGCTCGACGAAATGAACCCACTCTAGGATCTGTGATCCCTCTTTCAAAGTACATGGTCAGATCAAGCTTTTTGTTCAGCTTATAAGCTAGCGTTGGTCGATAAAGAATGTTAATGTTTCCATTGGTCACTTCAATCTCTCCATCTAGGTTTCGTTGAATGGTTCGTGAATCCTGGTAAGTCATATTTACTCTGAATGTCAAATCGTTTTTCAGCGCGACTACTCGTCCTTTGGATTTCCATGGCATTTTGAAATTTGCTTTTACAAACCCAAAATCTAGTGAAATATTCTCAGTCAAGTTTTCAGTAACCTGCGCGTTGGAAAGGTTTAGTGAAAGATTGCGATCCTTCTTATACTCGACGCGTGCTGTTAGATTACTTTTTGTTCGAAGGTTTACCCCAATTAGTGGAGCAAATTGTTCTGAAATCGTAACTTGATTGACAATGTAAACGGGGACCAGTTCTTGACTCGTTGAATCCTGTATCGTCGCTAGAGGATAGTTTAAGATATTATTACTTAACTCAACATCATCGTATTGTAAGGAATTGGTATAGTTACCTACACTGTACGTAGATCTATATCCATGAGTCAGGTTGATGGAGGTGAATACATTTCCTAGGCCAGCTAGCTTTGTCAATCCGGCATAATCCACTCTCCAATTGGGCAGTGGTATCTTGGGGAAAGGACTTAGTTTAGTGTTGTTAGGATCTTGCCCCGAGTAGGCAGCAATGAATGCGGGTATCAGAATATCCTGCGAAAGTGAATCGTAACTGTAGGGAATACCCTGGCTTTCTACCTCCTGTTGTAATCGATCACGAATAATGCCAATATTCTCTTGAAACGCGTTAAAGGCATCGGAGCGATTTCCAGGTCTATTCTCAAATGCCGTATTGATTGACAGGAAAGAAATATTGTAATTACCAGTACGAGACGGTGTCAAAGAACGATAGCTATCCCGACCCCGTACCCCACCTGTAGCGGCAGTATCGAACCGATATATCTCTTGAAATGAGGCAGTATTTGACTGTTTTGCATCTACCTGTATCTTAAGGTCTCGAAATGGTTCCAGGGTAGCCCTGATAGTCAGATCTGTTCCAAAATTCTGGCTAAATGGCGCTGTCAGAAAAGGAGATTCTGTTAGCCAGCCATTGTCGGCCGCTCTAAATCGGATTTCCGGATCCTGACTCCCAAGGATAAATCCCCAGCCTGGTGAGTTAAAGCTGCTGTCCATCCCAAAGAGATAGATATCAGGTGTAAAGCCTGAGAGTTTGGTGCCCTCCCGAATATTATAGGTCACATTGACAGAACGTAAGGCCATCAGCATGCGCAGAAAGCCGTTGACGAATTTGCCGGAGGACTTGCTTTTTTCCTTTTTGTCTTTATCCTCTTCTTTTGTCTCTTCCTTGCTTTTGGGAGGCGGTCGTCGTCTTGGATTCCTTCTGGGAGGAGGTGCATTGGCTTTTTTCAGAAATGAAACCTTGTTGTACAATTTCGACATGTCGATCTTGCCTGTGATGTTTTGATCGCGAGTGTTTTGGATCGTATGCCCGAAAAAGTTGCCTAACGTATCTTCTTGACCTAAGGAACCTGCAGTCCAGGTATATCCTGCTGATATCCTGTAATCTGCACTTACCCAATCTGTCAGGGGTATCTTTTCAAATGGCAACTTATAGGTAGCAGCCATTGTCTGGTTGAAATTTTTCATGCGACCGAGGTTCGCTATTTGGTCCCATATAAACCTTCGCTCGGCTTTCGTGTCTATATCTCCCTGAATAGGATCATCAGGACCATCCGGTTCGTCTATCACTGCATTCGCTCGAGCCGAGTAGTCCAGGCTCAGGTTCTTAAATAGATTCCAACGAAGGTTGTACGTTCTGTTGAAAGTGAAGAGGCGCTCATAGTATGGATCAATCCCGTCAATAGTCAGGTTATCATTGTATAGCTGCGTCTTGGTAAATCTACGATTGAGATCCGCTCTGAATGATAGATTTGAAGGTAACGGAGAAAAGTTGATATCCTTAATGAGCTGCAAATACGGACTTTGAAATGCTTTAGCATTAGCAAAAGGGGTAATGGATACCGCCGGAGGTGTGTAGTTATAGGAAACTCCGCCAGACTCTGTTTTCTGCAGGAAAGTTTGTGTGTTTACATTACTGGTGACTACATCACTGTATGCGTACGAAAACGAAAAGTTTGAAATATCAAAAAATTGTCTTTGGCGGTCCTTCTTCAATGGTTCTTTCCTGACGTTGGTAAAGTTTAGACTCCGACGAGTTGAGCGATCTTCTACTAATCTTTTGTAATCGTCTTTTTCCTTTTGGGTTGGCAGTCGCTCCAGGGAAGCCTCCAGGGGAACATCAGGATCCAGTGGATCAAACTGCGGGGTGATCCGACGCTGTTCGTAGCTTACAAACATGGGCACCTTCAAGCCTGTTTTATGTGGAAGCAAAAACTTGTCTACATTAATATTGGCTGATATGTCATACTGAAAGGATTCCTCTCGAGTTCGTTCCGCGATGCGTTGCTGAATGGTGCCAAACCCTGTAGAAATGTATTTGGTTGAAGCGGTAACAGTACCCAAATCGGCTAGTTTAGCACTTAAACGTGCGTTGGCCGCCCATCCCTTCTTCGAATCGAAATCGGTCACCCGAAGTTCGTTAGCCCAGATACACACGGACTTTGTCTCTCTGTCGATACTTTCAGGATTTCTGATACCTATCATCATCACCTGAATGGAGCTGATATCCGGACGCCCTTTTACGGTAATATTATATCGACCGTCTAATGTCTGCTGGGTATAAGGAACATCCGTGGCTAAGTCATTCCTATTTCGTTCTGATTTGAGGCCTAAAAGCTCATTGATGGATATATCTATCTCATTCTCTTCGGGCCACACTTCCCTAGCAATATCGTCACCAGAGCCACTTATGCCTGGAGGGGTGATCTTCAATGGCACTTCTATTTCATAATAGTTTTCGGTGAAATCTGTTCCAATCCGAAGAAAACCGTTCACCTCATCATCCTGTACATTGTCCCCCTGAAAAGCTTCGGCATGCAAAAACATCTTTAGACGACCGTAGTTGATCAGGTCATAATTGACATTCTTAAATACGGCTCTGGCATCTTTATCCTCTAATTCTTCCACGCAGATTTGCAGTGATTGCTCATTGTCAACCCTATTCAGAAATGTGGTATTGTCTCTATCCCTGCTTAGCCCTGGAGGAACTACATATGGCACCTTATTGGCATTTGATGCACTGTTTTCCTCAATATTGACAACAGAAACTGTGAAGTCGGAGGTTGTAATCTCGGGCAATTCATTGAATCCAGTCTCATTGAGTGCTTCCTGGTATTTTCTCCATTGGCTACCTACAAGCTGAAATTTCGCCATTCGCAATACCACGGGATTTTCAAACCCCGTCAAATACATACGCACATATCTAATCGTCTTGAATCCTTGAATACCACCAACCACTCGATCCGGATTCCGAATAGGAATACGGAAAAGATACCAG
>JAHCMJ010000330.1 GCA_019192485.1 Cyclobacteriaceae bacterium HetDA_MAG_MS6
AAAAGCGTTCCAGCAAGGTAGAGGGTAGATGCACGCTTTTTGTCTTTAACGTTAGGCTTTATAACCTCGCACAAAGAGCACAAACCAAAATAGAATGGAAATACCAAAATACTTATATCATTATTATGAACTTGAAAACGGACCATTTCGAAATATTACTGAACCTGGAATAGAGGAGGCCATTGATGTTCAAAGTAAAATCTCTGAGGGTTTTAATAGTCAAAGACCACCGAATTATATCGAATTAAGGTTTGCATTAGAGAGTAGATTAAAAGAACAGTTTATTGCTAAAGGAGGAAAACCAAAGCGAAATGATCCTTTTTATTTTACATTGGGAGAATGCGAATGGGCCAAATCATGGTATGTAAACCCTGGTGTTGTTAAAATACCTTTATCAGAATTTAAATCGGAACATATCAGTTTTACCTATCCTGATAGTATGGTATCGTTTCAGTTTCATGATGAACCTAAACTCGCAACTTATAGAAAAGAAGCCAATGGAAAAGTGTTTCTGCTTAACGAGATTGAAGAACAAATAATCAAGACCTATGGAGTACCCTCAGAGGAAAAATGGGAATCCGAGGAAGCGATGAAATATGATCGATACATAGAAGCCCAAGTTTGGGATGATGGCATAATCAAATCATATAAAACAAAAGCCTAACATATGCTATGAATGAATGGGGTTTTGTCAGTCAGGATATTTTTGTGGGGATTGGAAAGTCCACCACAAGTTTTAAAATTAAATCAAGGCGTGGCTACATCGCCTTTGCGAAGCTTCGGCGGGGCAAGGTGTACGAGACGAGAGGTTAGTGCATTCTAATCCCCACTCATCATAGCTGGTCGTTAGGTTTCATGCCATGACGTAGACCCACCGCGCATTTTAGCACATTTGTTTTTTGCCACCACAACTCCAAACCTGAAAAAACCAAAAGAGCTAAAATCTTCCCTAAGCTACAATTATCATAGTATTAATTCGAGATTATTACCAAATAAACATATCTTGCTCGAAATATTTCTAAGATTGACGGTTTCAGAATACATAAAGCAATTACAATCATTTGAAGAATACTCCTTCTCAATCGAAGAGGTAATAAAGAATGCATCTAAAGATTCTATTGCCGCTAAAAGGGAACTATCAAGACTGGTCAAAAAGAAGGAGATTTTAAATCTTAGAAAAGGATTTTATCTAATCATCCCTCCCAGATATTCTTCATTACAAAAGCTGCCCCTTCAATTGTACACCGAAAAGCTATTCAAATATCTTGATCGAAAGTATTATGTTGGACTACACACTGCTGCAAAAATTCATGGAGCAAGTCATCAACAATCGCAGCGGGACTATCTTATAATAGAAACTCCAAAACTCAATACCGTTAAAAAGAGGAGTTTTGATATTCGGTTCTTTACAACAAGAGCTTGGCCAAAAAGCAACATTGAAATTAAGAGATCGGATGCAGGAGAATATAAAATATCCTCTCCTGCTCTCACTTTTGTTGATTTGATCCACCACCACACCAAGATTGGGGGGATCAATCGCATGCTGGCTTCATTAGAAGAACTCACCGAAGAAATGCATGAAATTGACATGGAAGAGCTAACCTCTTGGTACAATCATAAGAGTACCCTTCAAAGAGCGGGTTTCTTACTGGAAGAACTTATTGGGGAAAATACTTTAACCGACATCATTCAAGAAAAGCTGAAACAACAACCCTATTTTCCGGTATTGCTGAGTCCCAAGAAAATTCAAAAGCCAGGGGCAGTTGATAACAAATGGAAAGTAGATGTAAACATTAAACTCGAAAGTGATTTATGATTGCCAAACCATATATATCGAAATGGCAAGAACATGCTCCATGGCAAGACTTTACTCAAGTAGAGCAAGACCTAATAATCAGCAGGGCTTTGGTGGAAATATTCTCTGATGATTTCCTCAGAGAGCATCTAGCGTTCAGAGGTGGTACGGCTTTACATAAACTCTATCTCAATCCAGCTCCACGATATTCAGAAGACATTGACTTAGTGCAGATAAAACAAGGTCCCATCAAACCAATCATGGAAAGACTTGGTGAAGTGATTACCTTCTTTGAGGAGGACAGAAATACGCAAAACAGAGGACATGGAATCAAAGCACTTTACCGGTTTACATCTGAATATGAAGAAATTCGGATGCGATTGAAATTAGAAATCAACTGTCGCGAACATTTCAATATACTGGACTGGGTGGACTTCCCATATGCCGTGCAGAGTGAATGGTTTGAAGGTAATTCTAAAATACGCACTTACAGTATCAATGAATTGCTCGGAACCAAACTTCGAGCATTGTATCAAAGAAGCAAAGGGCGTGATCTGTTTGATTTGGATTATGCCAGACGTAACATGGAGATCAATATCGATGAAATTCTTGAATGTTTTCGACATTACATTGAATTCGCTACTGGGAAAAAACCACCAAGCCAAAAAGAGTTTCTACAAAACATAGAAGCTAAAGAAATTGATCTGGATTTCACAGGTGATATGGAAGCTTTACTGAGACCAGAAATTGAATACAACCAGAAAGAAGCCTTCGAATGGCTTAAAAACGAAATAATAGAAAAGATCTAACATGGCTGAAGCTAAAATAATCATATCGATACCAGAAGGAAAACTGCGAGATTATATCGATGGCACCATCAGGCCGGATACTCCTGAAGAATATGTAAGACAAACTGTTGAAAAACGGCTTATCAATTAACATAAATTCTTAAAAAGTCAAGTTAAAATTGAATACGGTGTTCAAATGGGATCTGGCAAGAAAAGAGCTGATATTGTAATCTTTGACCAAGATTCGACTGATGAACAAAAGAAAGACCAGCACAACATTCAGATCATAGTTGAATGCAAAAAAGAAGCGATAAAGCCAACCGATAAGAATAATGGAACTGAACAACTAAAAACGTATATGGCCGCATGCAATAATTGCGCATGGGGCATGTGGACAAATGGTCTACATAAAACGGTATACAGGAAGGTGAAAAACGAGAATAATCAAACCGTATTTGAAGAATATAATGATATCCCCTCTGCTGACGGAAGCACTGATGATCAAGAAAGACCAAATAGAAACACCTTAATTAAAGCCTATGAGGATAATTTACTATTCACATTCAAAACCTGCCATAATATAATTTATGTAAACGAAGGGCTACAAAAGCAACCAGCCTTTTTTGAATTCTTAAAAATAATCTTCTGTAAAATCCATGACGAGAGAAATCTGCTAGAACCGGTGGAATTTTATACAAGTTCTAAAGAGAGAAATTATAGAGATGGTCAGGCAAGTGTGCATAAACGCATTTCCAAAATATTTGAAGAAGTTAAAAAAAGGCACGGTCAAATCTTCGACCAAAATGATGAAATAAAACTACTTCCAAGAACTGTGACATTCTTGACAGCCGAGCTTCAAAAATATGCGTTGCTTACGACAGACATAGACATTAAGGGCAAAGCCTATGAAGAACTGGTGGGTTCTAACTTGAGAGGTGATAGAGGTGAGTTCTTTACTCCCAGAAATGTGATGAAAATGGCGGTATCAATGATCAACCCACAAGACAACGAAAAAGTTTTGGACAGCAGTTGTGGTACAGGAGGCTTTGTAGTTACTGCAATGAACTCTGTAATCAATAGACTAACAGAGAAACTAGAGTCTCAATTCGGAGAAAAAGAAGGATGGAGTCCTGATGTGCGATCAATATTCAACCAAAAAATATCAGAAATTGCTTCGGAAAACTATTTCGGATTTGATATTAACCCTGACCTGGTAAAAGCGACCAAGATGAATATGGTCATGAATAATGATGGTAGCGGAAATATTTTGCAGCTCAATTCCTTACTACCACCCCAAGAATGGGCCGAAGAAACAAAGAAAAAACTTGCCAAAGCATTAGGTGTACCTGCCACGTCCATTCGCAACCAAACTAGTCTTAGCTATTTTGACGTTATCGTCACAAATCCACCTTTTGGCTCCAAAATCCCGATTAAAGATCAACAGATACTAGAACAATTTGAAATTGGATACATCTGGAATAAAGATGACGATGGGAATTGGTACAAGACCGACCGTTTACAATCAAGTGTCCCACCAGAGCAACTTTTCATAGAACGGATTATTCAACTCCTGAAAGAAGGCGGGAGAACGGCAATCGTATTACCAGACTCAATACTTGGTGCCCCTGGCCTTGAATATTTGAGATATTGGCTCATTAAAAACACTAAAATCATAGCAAGTGTTGATTTACATGCTGATGCTTTTCAACCAGGTAATGGAACTCAATGCTCGATTTTATTCCTACAGAAAAAAACAAAATCAGAAATTGCCGAAGAGGAAAAATCAAGAGAAATTATTGATTATGATATTTTCATGACCATGATCGATCATATTGGTCACGATAAAAGGGGTGGAAAAATCTTCAAAAGAGATGATAACGGAAATATCGTAATGCTGGAAGTGGAAGATCTTGTAAAGGAAAAAGATGCTGATGGAAATTTGATTGCAAGAAAAGAAGTGACACAAGAAAAGATTGTTAACGATCAAACTATACATGTAGCAGGTGTTTTTGCCAACTGGAAAACAAAACAAGGCATATCATGGTAAAAGGAAACACTGCATATAAACTTCAAGAAGTCGAAGCTGAAATCGATTACTCTTATCTGCCTGATCCATTAAAGTATACTTCTGTTTCTCTGAAAGAGGTTTTTAACAATAAACTACGCTTAGAGGCAAGTGCATTGGTAGCCTTACTAGAAAAGGTAGCCTTACTAGAAAATCGGACAGTTTACAAATGA
>JAHCMJ010000034.1 GCA_019192485.1 Cyclobacteriaceae bacterium HetDA_MAG_MS6
GAAGCTGCTGAAATGGCATATGCGCCATACTCACAATTTAAGGTAGGTGCGGCGCTGTATCAAGGGAAAGGACTGACCACGGGAAGCAATCAGGAAAATGCGGCATATCCCTCTGGTCTATGCGCCGAGAGAGTGGCGTTATTCTCTGCCAAAAGTAAATCGGATCAAGCTATCGAAGCGATTGCCGTTGTCGCGGTAAATGACCAAGAGAAAGTAGCAGATGCACTTCCATGCGGGAGCTGTAGGCAAGTACTTTTAGAGTATGCCGATCAACAAGAGTCTCCCATTCGGGTAATCATGCGAACAGCCAGCGGCGAATTCATCATTGTTCCCGACGCTAGGGATTTGCTCCCGTTTAATTTTTCAAGTTCTGCTTTGAGTTAAAGATTGCTTAATTGGTTGGAGTGGCGACGGCATCGGAATACTTCTGATGATATACCTGTGCATTTCAAAACTGCAACGTGCCTGTACCTTACTTCCCATTCTTTCTACTTTAATTTGCGCTTTGATCTGAGAAAGACCTATCATGGAGAGCGAAAAGAAGGAAACGTTAAACTTTATAGAGCATATAGTAGAGGAGGATCTGGCCAGTGGCAAGCATGAAGCCATTCATACCCGTTTCCCTCCCGAGCCCAATGGTCATCTACATATAGGTCATGCGAAATCGATCTGTTTGAATTTTGGTTTAGCCGAAAGGTATAACGGAAAGTGCAACCTCCGATTTGATGACACCAATCCTGAAAAGGAGGATACTGAGTATGTTGAGGCTATCAAGGAAGATATCAAATGGCTGGGTTTTGAGTGGGAAGATCGAGAATTTTTTGCTTCAGACTACTTTGAGCGATTATATGACTTTGCTGTGAGGTTGATCGAAAAAGGCAGTGCATATGTAGACGATTTGAGTCAGGAAGCTTTCAACGAGTTGAAAGGCACTCCCACACAACCTGGAAGGGAGAGCCCATTCCGGAATCGCTCTGTGGAGGAAAATAAGAGCTTGTTTGACGAGATGAAAGCCGGCAAATTTGGCAATGGCGAGAAAGTACTACGAGCTAAAATCGATATGTCATCGCCTAACATGCATATGCGTGACCCTATCCTGTACCGCATCAAGCATGTGCCGCATCATCGCACAGGTGATGCCTGGTGTATTTATCCCACTTATGATTTTGCACATGGGCAATCAGATAGTATAGAAGGTATTACCCATTCTCTGTGCACGCTGGAGTTTGAGGTACACCGCCCCCTATACGAATGGCTCATCGAAGAATTAGGGATCTTTCCCTCCAGGCAAATAGAATTTGCCCGTCTTAATTTGAGTTATACGATTGTAAGCAAGCGAAAACTGCTGGAACTGGTTGAAGGTAAGTATGTTTCGGGATGGGATGATCCGCGCATGCCCACTATCTCGGGTATCCGAAGACGAGGTTATACGCCTGGTTCTATCAAGAAATTTGCTGATGTTGTAGGAGTGGCGAGACGTGATGGGATCATCGATGTGGCCTTGCTAGAGCACGCAGTCCGTGAGGATTTAAACAAAAAGGCTAATCGCGTCATGGGAATCCTGGATCCCGTCAAGCTGATAATCACCAACTGGCCTGAAGAACGAGAAGAATTGCTTGAAGCCACCAACAATCCTGAGGATGAGTCTGCTGGCACAAGAGAACTGCCATTTACTAGAGAGCTTTATATAGACAGAGCCGACTTTAAGGAAGATCCACCAAGTCCCAGGAAATGGTTTCGCCTCGGACCTGATCGAGAGGTTAGATTGAAATATGCTTACATCGTGAAGTGCACTGGGTTTAAAAAGAATGGAGCTGGGGAGATAGAGGAGATCTACGCCGAATATGACCCTGAAACCAAGAGCGGCCAGGATACTAGCGGCAAAAAGGTAAAAGGAACGCTGGGTTGGGTTTCTGCCAAGCACGGTGTAAATGCTGAGGTTCGTTTGTATGACAGGCTCTTCAAGACAGAAAACCTAAACGATATCGAGGATGATTTTAAAAACCATCTGCATGAATCGTCATTGCAGGTCAATCAGAAAGCAATACTTGAGCCGTCGCTGTCAAGTGCTCAAGTAGGAGATCAATTTCAGTTTGAAAGGGTCGGTTATTTTATTGTTGATCCAGATTCTGTTGCAAACCATTTGGTGTTTAACAGGACCATTACTCTTCGTGATACCTGGGCCAAAAAAACAGGGCAATAGGAACGCCGCCAAGTGGTGAATAATATTTGTTTTCTGTAAATTGAAAATTGCTTATGGATGCAATAGACGCTGTACAACTCAATTACAATCAGGACAATATTTTCCTTGTCAATATTTGCCTGGCATTTATCATGTTTGGCGTTGCCTTGGGCATATCTGTTCAGGATTTCAAAAGAATCTTATCCAATCCCAGGCCTGTTTTGATAGGCCTTCTTTCGCAGTTTGTTGTGCTGCCCGTGCTTACATTCTTTCTGGTACTGGTGGCCGAGCCAAAAGCTAGCTTGGCATTAGGAATGATGATGGTTGCCGCCTGCCCTGGAGGCAATATTTCTAATTTCATGTCATCATTGGCAAAAGGCAATGCTGCACTATCCGTCAGTCTGACGGCGATATCCTCTATCCTCGCTATATTCCTGACCCCCTTTAACCTTGCATTTTGGGGATCACTATACGAACCAACAGCTGCTATCTTGCGAGAGGTAGACTTAAGTGTCTGGGAGGTTTTCAAAACGATTGTGATGATCTTAGGAGTCCCGATAGTTGCTGGGATGACCTTCAATAGATTCTTGCCTAATGTAGCTAAGAAGATCAGGCCGGTTATGATGGTAGTTTCGATTCTGATCTTTGCCACAATTGTTGTCCTGGCCTTCGCTGCCAACATTGATATTTTTTTAAACCAAATCCATTTGGTCTTCTTGATGGTGTTACTGCACAATGCTATTGCGTTGGTCAGCGGCTATCAGATTGGCAATATATTCGGTCTGGATCAGTCTAATAAAAGGGCACTATCCATAGAGACCGGCATACAAAATTCTGGCCTAGGGTTACTTCTTATCTTCACTTTCTTTGATGGATTAGGTGGAATGGCTATTGTTGCGGCTTGGTGGGGAATCTGGCACATTATCTCTGGATTAGGGATAGCGGGATTCTGGCATCGAAAAGGCATCTATGCATGAAGCGACTCTTCTATATTGTCATCAAATTTCTTTGCAAAGTCTCCTATCCGATCTACTTCGGTAAAATGGACATTGTGGGAATGGAGCATATCCCGGTTGGGTCACCCTTTATATACGCTCCCAATCACTCCAATGCATTTCTGGACGCACTTGTGATTGGTTCCAACTCCCCAGTCACAAGTCATTATATTACCAGGTCGGATGTTTTCAAAAGACCCACGCTTTGGTTCCTTGAGGCATTGAATATGATACCTATCTATCGTATGAGAGATGGTATTGCTTCTCTTGCACAAAATGAGAAAATATTTAATATCTGCCAGAACATTCTACTGGCGAATAAGAGCTTTCTGATCTTCCCAGAAGGTAGTCATGGTGATGTGGATTATTTGAGACCCCTAACCAAGGGGATCGTGCGTATGGCTTTTGACTCTCAGGAGAAAATGGAAAAGGATATTTACATTGTCCCTGTTGGTATGAATTATTTCAAACGCCTTAACCCCAGGCATAAGATGATTATGAAGTTTGGCAAGCCCATCAATGTAGGGTCGTATCTGGCACTTTACCAGGAGAACAATGCCAAAGGGTACAACAAGCTCCGAGAAGATATAGCCGCTGGTATGAGGGACTGTCTGATCATTCCCGATCAGGATGAGCAGTATGAGCAACGTAGAAAAGTGTTTACAAGAGAAAATGAAAAGCTGGGGTTTGATGAGCTTCGCAGAAGAGCTGCCGCTTTAGAAGTAAGTGAAGAAAAGACCTACCCAGGATTAAAGTCGATTGCTACCCTGCTATCAGTATTTAACCTGGGACCATTACTACTCATTCACACGATCCTAAAAAATAAGGTAAAGGACATTGTCTTTTACAGTTCAATCAAACACGTTATTGGCCTGTTCTTATTACCCGTTTGGTGGGCTTTGATCTATCTGACTTTCTGGTTGATTGGAGGATGGATGTGGGGATTGTCTGCTGTCGCAGTTAGTATAATTATGCTTTTCCTCAGGCAATCCCTCCTGAGGTTGACTGATTAGCTATTTAATTGAGCTAATATATTTACCGTGATCGTAGATCAGGATACCTTTCTCACTCCACTCTTTGGTAATATAGGGTTCGAAATTAAAGTCAAAAGGATCTTCAGGGTAGACTACCTCTCTCTTAATGCGGCGATTGCTATAGTATTCTCTCCATAGTCCTACCTTGTGGTCAAACTTGTATTTGCCGCGCACTGCCAATTTCCCATTAGAATGAAAGGCATAGTACGTACCATCCCTCTCTCCAAAGTGAACAGGGATGACTTCTTTAAGCTGATTTCGCTGAAAGTCATAAAAAGCAAGTAGAGATTGCTGAGGCCAACCTTTCCAGTAGACGGCTTTGTCCTGTAGGATATCATGTCGATTGAGCCTGACCCATCTTTTATGTTTCACTCCTTTATAGTAATACCCTTCTTCTAGTACCTGATCACCTAGTTTTTTGACATAATGACCATGCAAGACCCCTGCATTTTTCTTGTCCACTTTCAGTGAGTTGATGATCTTTCTTTTTTTAAAGTTGTACCAATAAAAGTTTCTCATATAAGGAGCAGGCTCCTCATAATGCTTCAGGTAGTGGAAAAGCTCGACTACGACATTTTTTCCAAAACCTGTTCTGGTAAATCCCCTCTTAGTTTTGATGCCAAAGAAAACCTTCGGCTTTTCCTTTTTCTTTTTGGTAATAGGCTCTACCGGCGCCTCTAACTCTTCTTCGGATTCCAACTCTATGGTCAGAGGAGTCTCATAGTTGACTTTGAAAAGGTCAGCAAGTGATTCGTCTTGGGCAAAAACACCAAGAGCAAGGAGCGTGAAGAGAAAGGTCAGTAGCTTTTTCACTGTGCAAATAACGTGGACAGGGGCTCCAAAATTGCTTTAAGATTAATAAACCAGATCAGCGAATATAGTTATTTATTTAAACCAAAAAAGTGCAGCTTTTGGCCACACTTTTTTTGGTTTATGATGCAGTTGGTCAGTCAATTAGCTTACCGCCAAATCCACGCTTCTCTTGATAAAGTTGGTCAAGTCCGCACCTGTTAGCATGCCTTGCGACAATAGCGCCAAATCATATGCTTGTTTGGCTAGTGCTACTTTGTCTTCTTCCTTTTCCGCTTCTATGATTTTCTTAGTAATGGAGTGATTGGCATTTACAGCTACCGAAAGATTGAGCGGCATTTCACCAAACATCATCGGGCCTCCACCTCCGCTGGCTTGCATATCTTTCATTCTACGCAAGAACTCAGGCAATGTAACCATCACGGGCATGTCATCTGTGGCCATAGCCTCGACATTGACCGTATTATTCTTGTCATTGATGGCCTTTTCAAAGACTTCTTTGATGCTTTCCTTTTCCTTGTCATTTAAGACGGATTCTTTCTTTTCGTCGGTCTCCACGAGCTTGTCCACGACATCCGCATCTACCCGTTTGAAGCTCACTTTGTCAAACTTCTGCTCGACGTGGTTGATGAAATGGCTGTCTAGTACATCATTGAGAAGTAACACGTCAAATCCTCTCTTTTGGGCATTGTCGATATAGCTATGCTGTTGAGCCTCGTCGTTAGTGTACAAGAAGACATGCTGCTTGTCTTTGTTCAATTGATTGGCCTCAATATGCTTTTTGTACTCCTCAATGGTGTGGAATTTTCCGCTTAGGCTTTTCAATAAGGTGAAGTCTTTGGCTTTTTCGTGAAACTTCTCCTCGGAGATCATGCCATATTTGACAAATACTCCAATATCTGTCCATTTCTGCTCATAACCTTCCCTATCTTTTTTATAGAGCTCCGACAACTTATCAGCTACCTTTTTGGTAATATATCCGTTGATCTTCTTCACATTACCATCGGCTTGTAGGAAACTTCTGGACACGTTCAGTGGAATATCCGGAGAGTCGATCACACCATGCAGTAGTTGCAAAAACTCAGGGACTACATCTTTCACCTCATCCGTGATGAAAACCTGTCTGGAGTATAGTTGTATTTTATTTTTCTGTAGTTCAAAATCCTTTTTCAGCTTGGGGAAATAGAGAATACCCGTCAGGTTGAAAGGATAATCTACGTTGAGGTGTATCCAAAACAGGGGATCTTCTGAAAACGGATACAATTCTTTATAAAACTTTAAGTAATCCTCATCTTTTAACTCACTAGGAGACTTGGTCCAAATAGGATCAGTGTCATTGATGATGTTATCTTTTTTGACCGTTTTATGCTTGGGATTGCCATCCTTATCTTTCCCGTCCTCTACGCTTTCTTCTTTTGTGCCAAACTTGATGGGGACTGGCAAGAACTTACCGTACTTGTCTAAAATTTGTTGAAGTCTGAAGTCTTCGAGAAACTCTTCGGAATCCTCGGCAACATGCAAGATGATATCGGTGCCTCTATCCTTTTTCTTCGCAGTGGTGATTTCGAACTCTGTGTTACCATCACAAATCCACCTAGCTGCTTCGGACCCTTCCTGATGAGATAGTGTAACAATCTCCACTTTTTTGGCCACCATAAAGGCAGAATAAAATCCCAGACCGAAATGTCCAATGATCTGCTGGTCCTCACCTTTGTCCTTATATTTTTCCAAAAACTCAGTAGCTCCCGAAAAAGCGATCTGGTTGATGTACTTTTTGATCTCGTCGGCTGTCATCCCGATACCTCTGTCCGAGATCGTGATGGTTTTCTTCTTTTTGTTGACACTGACTTCTACGGTAATATCGCCCAACTCCCCTTGGTATTCGCCTAGAGATGCAAGCCGTTTGATTTTTTGAGAGGCATCAACCGCATTGGATACTAACTCCCGTAAGAAAATCTCGTGATCCGAGTAGAGAAACTTTTTGATGATGGGAAAAATGTTCTCGGTGTGGATCGAAATCGTACCTTTCTCTGCCATGATCTTATATCAGAATTTAAAATTTTGTTCGTTTGCTGGCCTGGATCAAAATCCATTCCAATTTGAAAATGAATGTACAAGCTGTCAAGTTGTCAGATTAGTTGCCGACTATGACCAAGCTTTATCTACCTAAAGCACTATTTACTCTTCAAAAAATTAATAGGGTCTATTCCGGCCTGTTTCAGGATTGCTCTAAGAGTACCCTCTGGCATATCACCCCTATGATTAGGTATTGTGGTAAACCGCTGGGTTGTGGAATTTTTCCAGATTTCATGACTCCCAGCCGCTTGACGGTAAAACACAAATCCAAACTTTTTCAACCGTCCGACTATTTCTCTGTACTTGAACCCAGCAAGTTTCCCCATTTAAACAGCAATCACAATCGAGTGATCAAATTGATCTCCAAACTCAGGGAGAGTGGTTTTGTTAACTTCTTCTTGTGCCTCTAGCAATTTTTTTGCGATATCTCTAGCTATTTCTAATGTCTCGGCGATAGTTCTGCCTTGAGCAACTAATCCCTGGATAGAATCAGATGTGGCCAGATACATTCCTTCAGGAAGTTTTTCAATATGTAGATCAATCTTCAGTTCCATAGCGTAAAGATAACTTGATTGATTGTCCCGGTGCAAGGTTGATTGACTCCAACCTAGAAAACTTAACTACCGGATGCGATCAGCACTCCTGACCAGCTTTTCATCACGGCGGATAAATCTGTTGGCCAAAGAATTGAAAAACAAGGCGCATAGCGGCAAATAAAATCCGGGAAGGAAGTTTCCTTTTTGAGTAGGTTCCAGCATGGCCTGTCCTTTTTGCGTGAGTAGGAAAAGCGCCACCATGGTACCTGCCACGATCAAGGAATTGAGTGCTCCAAGTTGGATTTGCCTGAGCCGGTTTTTATACATGAAAATAGAGAATAATGCTACGCCTGCAGCGAGTACTACCAGAATTGAGATATAGTAGGCATCT
Source organism: Cyclobacteriaceae bacterium HetDA_MAG_MS6 (assembly GCA_019192485.1). Taxonomy (GTDB): domain Bacteria; phylum Bacteroidota; class Bacteroidia; order Cytophagales; family Cyclobacteriaceae; genus MS6. The sequence goes on from JAHCMJ010000034.1 coordinate 8,025, forward strand.
TTTGCAGAAATCAAGGTACGCTCGCCAGTCATCGGCTCAAAGCTTTCATATGTCAGTTGAAACGCATTGATGGTGACAACTTCCGATTTTTCAGAAGACACCTTTTCCCAAGTCGGGAAAAACAGCATAGCAACCAAGCACGCAGCTGCTAAAAACAAAAAAATCGTCTGAATCCGTTGAATCATTATTGTCTAAATTTTGGCAAAAGAAGACATCTGCACTAACAAAGCCAAAAGGAATACTATTAATTTGCCGAATGCGCTATTTCTTGGACATCAGTTACTTGGGGACCCAATATCACGGCTGGCAGCTTCAGAATAACGCGATCTCCATACAGCAAGTACTGGAAAAGGCACTTACCACCATATTGCAAGTGCCCACTTCCTGCACGGGAAGTGGCCGAACAGATACCGGTGTACATGCCCGCCAGCAGGTAGCTCATTTCGATACAGATGTGGTACTGGATGAATTAGACTTTGTCTACAAGCTAAATTCATTTCTTCCTGGGGATATTGCTGTCAATAGCTGCCGCCAGGTCAATGACGAAGCGCACGCCCGGTTCGACGCAACCAGACGTAGTTATCAGTACTTTATTCACCAAAATAAAAATCCCTTTCAGCAAGATAAGTCTTACTTTTTCTCTCCTAAGCTAGATTTTGGCCAAATGAATAGAGGAGCTGATATGCTTTCCAAGTGGGAGGATTTTCAATCTTTCAGCAAAGTAAATACAGATGTAAATCACTTTAATTGTATTATCTATGAAGCAAAATGGGAACAAGAAAACGATTCGATCGTTTTTAGTGTTTCAGCTAATAGATTTTTGAGGGGTATGGTACGGGCTATGGTAGGCACTTTGTTGGACCTGGGACTAACAAAAATTGATTTGAAACAATTGAAAGAAATACTGGAAAGTAGACACCGGTCAGCAGCAGGAAGAGCTGTTCCCGCAGAGGGGCTATACCTCACGGAGGTTGCGTATCCTAATGATATTTATCTTGCAGAATAACTAGGTGGAAAAAGAAAAACCAATTAGCGGCAATATTATCGACTTCAAGGTATTGAAGCGCCTATTTGTATTTGCCAAACCCTACCAGAAGCAGTTTTGGTTACTTGTCTTTTTGACGCTGGCACTGGCAGCGCTAGTTCCATCTCGGCCACTTTTGATCCAATTGACTATAGATAATCAAGTGGCGCAGGGTGACTATCCAGGATTGGTAAACATGATCCTTCTCCTCATTGGGCTTTTGATTCTCCAAGCCATTGTTCAATATCTTCATACCTATCTATCCGGTTGGCTTGGGCAGTATATCATCAGAGATATTCGTATCAAGCTTTTCCAACACCTTCAGCGTTTAAAGCTTACATTTTATGACAAGACACCCATCGGTCGACTGGTCACACGGAATATATCTGATATTGAAACACTTGCAGAAGTATTTAGCCAGGGTGTAGCAGCTATGATTGGCGACCTCACTCAATTACTAGTAATACTTGGCATCATGTTTTATACCGATTGGAGATTGACGCTTGTAAGTCTCTCTATGTTGCCTATTCTGATTTTTGCTACTTATATTTTCAAGGAAAAGATAAAGGTTGCCTTTAATGAGGTTCGTACTGCTGTATCCAATCTCAATTCCTTTGTTCAGGAACATCTTACTGGAATGACCATTGTTCAGATCTTTAATAGCGAAAAACGTGAGATGGACAAGTTTCGTGAAATCAATAGGGAACATCGCAAGGCTAATATCAAATCAGTAATGTACTATTCCATTTATTTCCCTGTAGCGGAGGTTATTCAGGCAGCGGGTATGGGACTTATCGTATGGTACGGTGCCAGCGGAGTAGTCCAAGAGCAGCTCACCTTCGGAGTGCTGATTGCTTTCATCATGTATATCCAGATGTTTTTTAGGCCTATTAGGATGATCGCAGATCGATTTAATACGCTTCAAATGGGTATAGTAAGCTCCAATCGTATTTTTAGTTTGCTAGACAGTGAGGAGCATATACCCAATAACGGTACTCGCAAGTTGGACGATATGCGTGGGGAAGTGCAGTTTGATCATGTCTCCTTTGCTTACAAAAATGAAGATTGGGTACTTAAGGATATCAATTTCAAAGTTAATCAGGGTGAAACATTGGCTTTAGTAGGAGCTACTGGTGCAGGTAAATCCTCGGTTATCAACCTGCTTAACCGGTTTTATGAGATTAATAAGGGTAACATTCTGGTAGACGGTGTGAATGTAAAGGAATATGAGTTGGAGGATCTTAGAAGACATATTGGGGTGGTACTGCAAGACGTATTTCTTTTCTCTGATTCTATTTTCAACAATATCACCTTAAAAAACCCACACATAAGCCGCGAAAAAGTGGTAGAAGCTGCAGAGTCAGTTGGAGCAAAGGAATTTATCGAGCGACTGCCGGGAGGATTTGATTATAATGTAATGGAGCGTGGAGCGACATTGTCCGTAGGGCAAAGGCAACTTATCTCTTTTGTGCGTGCAATGGTATATGATCCCAAGATCATTGTTCTTGATGAGGCAACATCCTCTGTCGATTCGGAAACAGAGGAACTCATTCAAGAGGCCATTAAACGTTTGATGAAGGGGAGGACCTCTATCGTCATAGCGCACAGACTTTCGACGATTCAGAATGCTAACAAGATTTTGGTACTGGACAAAGGTCAAATAGTGGAGGAAGGTACGCATGAGTCACTGCTTGCTTTGAATGGCTACTATACGCAGCTACATCAAATGCAGTATAAAGAGGTACTCAGCGCATGAAGATAAGGCCTCTTCATATTTATGTACTAGTCAGTGCAGTATCCTTGATAGTTATTGGGTACTCTGTATACTATCTGCTAGGTGGCTTTGACAAGATTAAAGTGTACCAGATAGAGGGAGGTAAGTGGAGTGTTGCCGGTCAATATTTTGAGGGAGAATACAGCCCTAGAACAATTGAGTCCTACTTTGAACGGGCCAGAGATCTGATCTTGGAAAAACGTATGGAGGGGACACTTTGCGTAGTCAACTACTATACCGACGACATGGGCGAAGATAATGTCAAGCTGTTTGTAGGCGTGATGCTAGGGAAGGATATGACTGAAATACCCCAAGGTTTTGAGGTGCGAGAATTTGAAGCAGAAAAGAAACTAGCGGTATTTCTCAGCATGCATCCGCTGGTTCGCCCTACACCACCTAAAATTCATGGATTGATCTTCGGCGAAGCACAAGAGCTCAACGTGCAGCTGCAAGACTATTTTTTCGAACTCTACTATCAAGACAATTCCATGTCTATAGAGGGTTTTACCGCCAAAGTGGACTAATATACTTCCTCTTCGGTAGCCACCTGCTTATCAAAAAGCTCCTTATAAGCACCGCCCCGCTTTAGGAGGTCGTCATGTGTGCCTTGCTCGATCATCTTGCCGTCATCCAAGACCATGATCTTGTCAGCAAGCTTTGCGGAGGAAACACGATGCGAAATGATCACAGATGTTCTGCCTTTCATGATTCTAGTCATGGCATTGAGGATTGTGTTTTCTGTTTTCGTATCTACGGCAGATAGCGCATCATCTAATATCAATATTTTCGGAGACCTGGAAATAGCTCGAGCTATTGAGACACGCTGCTTTTGACCACCAGAAAGTGTAATACCTCTTTCACCAACTTTGGTGTCAAACCCCTCAGGGAAATCGCGAATATTCTCAAGTAAATCCGAATCCTCTGCGGCTTGATGTACCACTTCGTCGTCTATGTCCTGATCACCAAATGCAATATTGTTTCGGATGGTCTCCGAAAACAAAAACACGTCCTGCGGTACATATCCAATTTGGCTCCTAAGCGTAGAAATATCGTATTCACGAATATTGGCTCCGTCGATGCTTACGATTCCACCGTTTACATCGTACATCCTTGTGATCAAGTTGGCGATAGTGCTTTTGCCAGCGCCGGTTGTCCCTATTATAGCAATAGATTCACCAGGCTTGACATCAAATGAGATATCTTTGAGGGCATTTATACCTGAGTCGGGATATGTAAAGTTTACACCTTCGAAAGTCAGATGTCCCGCTAATTCCTTTTTTAAGCTTTTGTCTGAGACAATGTCGGTTTTTGTATTCAAAAACTCATTGACTCGCTTTTGAGATGCTGCTGCTCTTTGAATAATGCTGGTGATCCAACCAAGCGCCGTCACCGGCCATGTCAGCATATTCACATAGATGATAAACTCTGCAATGTTACCAGTGCTTACTTCTCCGTTGAAAACACCAATAGAACCAACATAGACTGTCAGGATGACGCTAAGTCCAATCAGCCCCATGATCAAAGGAAAAAACAAAGCATTGACAAAAGCCAACCTCAGAGATTTGTGCTTGTAATCGTTGCTTTCTCGCTCAAAATCGCGGGCTACATCTACTTCTCTGGCAAAGGATTTAATAACTCTTATACCTGAAAAAGCCTCCTGTACAAAAGTTGATAATCCCGAAAGGCTCTTCTGGATTTCCTCTGAACGTTTGTTAATGATGCTATTCACAAAATAAATACTCACGGAGAGCAACGGCAGTGGCAAAAGCGAGTATAGTGTCAACTTAGCATTGATCGAAAGCATGAAGGGGATCACCATCAAGAATAGCGTGAATAGGTTGATGCCGTACATAATTGCCGGACCCACATACATTCTCACTTTACTCACATCCTCCGATATCCGATTCATGAGATCACCGGTGTTGTTTCTTCTGTAAAAACTCAATGGTAGGGTTTGGTAGTGTTCGTATATCTCGTTTTTGAGATCGTACTCAATATGCCTGGACATGACAATGATAGTCTGGCGCATAAAAAACATGAATACACCTCTGAGCAGAGCCGAGGCCAGGATGAGCAGGCCGATGATCAAGATACCTGTCGCAAATAGTTCGTAGGTATTGCTTTGCAGCCCTGTACCTGAGAACAGCTGAAACACATCAAAATTTCGTTGTAAAAGGTCGAAAGAATATCGAACGAATACAGCCGGAACGATTGAGAAGAAGTTGGAGATAATGATGAAAATGGTCCCCAGGATCAAGTGGTATTTATACTTGAATAAATATTTGTTGAGGTGCGCTAGATTTTTCACTTGTCAGTACAACGTTTAGCCCCTTAAATAGTTCTTTTTCCTGTCAATTCTGTTGAAAGAATCAAACAGTTCACTTAAACATATTGTAATCGGGTCAAAATAAGCAAGACAAACATATTGATTTTATAAACCGGCACGCTATCAGTGTTTCTGAAATAAGCTAGCTTTGTGCACCCAAAAAGATGACGATCCTTCTGGAATAGGATCTACTGAAACAATTAGAATCTTCAATGACATGATCGAAACCACACCCCAGGTAAAGAATGAGCAGATTTTTGAGGCTATGTCAGACATGGACCATGAGCAGTTGGTTTTTTGTCACGATGAGTCCACAGGTCTCCGTGCAATCATAGCGATCCACAACACCACATTAGGCCCAGCCATGGGAGGCACGCGCATGTGGAATTACGCCTCAGAAGCTGAAGCAATTAAAGATGTATTGCGGCTCTCCAGAGGGATGACATTGAAAAATGCCATTGCGGGGTTAAATATTGGAGGAGGCAAAGCTGTCATTATTGGCGATGCCAGGAAGCAGAAAAACGAAGCCATGATGCGCAGGTTTGGCAGGTTTGTGGACACCTTGGGAGGACGCTACTGGACTGCTGAAGATGTAAATATGAGTACTCGAGATATGGAGTATATCCGTATGGAGACTGCATACGTGACCGGCATACCTGAAAGCATGGGAGGTTCGGGCGATCCAAGTCCGGTTACAGCCTACGGAGTTTACATGGGTATGAAGGCATCTGCCAAGAAAGTATATGGAACGGATAATCTGAAGGACAAGAAGGTAATGGTTCAGGGGGCAGGTAATGTTGGGACCTATCTAATAGGCTATCTCAACAAAGAAGGAGCCAAGGTGATGGTGTCTGATATCTTCGAAGACAAGCTGGACCGCGTGATCAAGAGCCACACAGTTACTGTTGTGGATCCGGCCGAAGTCTATGATGCAGATATGGATATCTATGCGCCGTGTGCTTTGGGAGCTACGCTAAATGATGAGACCATTCCACAGCTAAAGTGCGCCATCGTAGCAGGTGGAGCCAACAACCAATTGGACAATGAGGGTAAGCATGGGAATCAGTTGAAAGAACAAGGCATTGTTTATGCACCGGACTTTCTCATCAATAGCGGAGGGATCACCAATGTATACTATGAGCAACAAGGAAATTATAATAGAGAGCGGGTGATGACCCAGACCGAACTGATATATGACGTCTGTCTTGAGGTGATCAATCACTCCGAAAAGAATAACATAACTACACATGAAGCAGCCATGCAGCTGGCTCTCAAGCGTATTGAGATGATCGGCAAAGTCAAGCTGCCATATTGATTTTTGATTTAAGTAACCAAGCTAGAACGTTCTTTCTATCTTATGCTGAATCGCAGGATCCTCAGAATCAAGGCCATGCAGGCCCTATACAGCTACTATCTGCTGAAAGAGTCTTTGAAAGAAGTAGTCAAAGACGAACTGGTGGCGCAATTCGAAATTGACCCAGCCAAACATGACTTCGCTGAAAAGGAAGAATTTGTTAAGCGTCAGCGTTTTGTTCAGAAACTCTTCTCTACCCACGTAGATGCTGGCAAAGTCATGGATACGGAAAATGTCGAGGTAGATATCCTGAAAGCTACCAACGAACATATCCTCAGATACCAAAATCAGCTCGACAATGAAAGAAAGAGCATAGGAAAATCCATGATGGCCGAAGTAGAGGGTATTATGAACGTCTACCTAAAGCTTTTACTGCTGCTCCCGGAGTTTTCCTTTTTGGAAAAACAAGAGAAAGACAAGCAAGATAAAGCACACCTTCGCCGGCAGTCCTATTGGAACTACAACTTGATCAATAACTCGCTTATAGAGCATCTAGCTACATTTCCGCCTTTGGTCAAGATGACCATTGATAAAAAGATTGATTGGAAAAACGAACTGGATCAATTGCGAACTTGGTACAAAGACCTCATCCGTAAGGATGATGAAATGATGACGTACCAAGGAAAAACTTCCCCTACCGCCGAAGAGCACGAGACAGCCGCACTAAGTTTGATCAAGAGGATCATCTTTAAAAATGATAGTATAAATGAGTTTTTGGCAGAAATGGATCTGCACTGGTCAGAGAATAAGACCATTGTCAGGAGCATGGTGCAAAAAACATTACAGAGCTATGATCCTGAAGCAGACGACCAGTTCGAGCTGAAATCACTTAGTATGAATCCGGAAGAGGACTTTGATTTCTTCAAAAAGATCTATAAGGAGACATTGACTCACGATCAGCAGCTAGATAAAGTCATAGGTGACAAAACGAAAAATTGGGATGTCAGCCGTATTGCGATGACGGATAAGATCATTTTAAAGATGGCCCTAGCAGAAATGATGACATTCCCGAGCATCCCGATCAAGGTTACGATCAACGAATACATAGAAGTTTCAAAACAATACAGCACACCCAAAAGCAAACAATTTATTAATGGGATTTTGGATGTTTTGGCAAACGAACTAACTTCGGAAGGCGTTATTAAAAAGAGCGGAAGAGGTTTAATAGATAACAAATAGTTTTTGTCATGAGTAAAAGTTCAGGTGGATCATTTTTTGCTTTGTTGCTAGGACTCATAGTGGGAGGCATTATGGGGCTACTCTATGCGCCTGAAAAGGGATCGCATACCAGAGATAAGCTTTCTTTTCTCTTGGATAAGTATAGGAAGAGGTTAGAGGAGATTCTTGGCGAAATCATGGATGGCAAGGAAAAAGTCAATAGCGAGGCAAAAGTCGAAGGTGAAAAAATCATTAGTGACGCTAAGCAAAAAGCGGAGAAACTACTGGACGACGTCAATGACCTCATAGGCAAAATCCAAAAAAACTAGTTTCAATCTAAACATTAACAAATCATTAGGATTTAATTCAAAAAGTATACCTGCTGGCTTCACTACCTTTGTCAGTTAGGAAATTAATAATATTAGGAACAATGAAAAATCTTACTAGAAACACACTGATCGTCGCACTATTGACGATGGTCGTCTTCGCCTGTACTAACAAAGAAACAGAATCGCGAATAGCCAGGCTCGAGGGCAAAGTAGCCGAACTCGAATCTAAAAATGGTGGGAGAGCCGTAACACCAAGTACTAGTACTACTACACCAGCTCAGCCCGAGGTAAAACCTGACGGACCACTTCCTGCTTTCGCCTTCAAAGAAGAAAATCATGATTTTGGTACCATCAATGAAGGAGACATAGTTGATCACACCTTCACTTTTACCAACACCGGAGAGGCACCCTTAATCATCTCCAATGCATCAGCATCGTGTGGATGTACAGTGCCACAGTGGCCAAAAGAGCCCATTCCAGTTGGAGGCTCGGGAGATATCAAAGTGCAGTTTAACAGCCGCAATAAGCCAGGTATTCAAAACAAAACAGTAACTATCACGGCAAATACCTTTCCTACAGCCACAAAACTGAGGATCAAGGCTAACGTGAATAAGAAAGAAAATCCATCTTAATCGATTAAAATGATTCAAACACTATTGCTTCAGGCAAGCTCAGGAGGAGGCTACGGCCAGTTCATTATGCTGGGTGGGATGATTGTAGTATTCTATCTATTTTTCATCAGGCCACAGCAGAAAAAACAAAAAGATACCAAAAAGTTTATTGAGGCCGTCAAGAAAGGTGATCAAGTAGTGACTGTAGGCGGTATTCATGGTAAATTGACAGCCGTGGATGAAGCTACAGTGACAATTGATGTCGACCGTGGAAGTAAACTGGTGGTTGAGAAGTCTTCTATTTCTTTGGAATCCAGCAAGAAATACGCAGAAGCTAAATAGTGTTTGTGTCCATTAAGCCGGATCGAGAATACGAAAAGGCATTTAATAAGCATGAATGGACAATTCGGGACTGACGAAAATACTTAATAACTGGAAGGTAGTGTTGCTCTGTTTTGGAGGAGCCGCTACCTTTTGGTTTTTCAATGCCCTGAACAAAGACTACAATGCCAGAATTGACTACCCACTGACCTTTGAATTTGACAAGGACAGTGTTGTTATCATGAGGCGCCTTCCTGACTTTGTCAAGATCGATGTATCCAGTGGTGGCTGGAATCTTCTTCGCCGCACATTTTGGTTCAATGCCAAGCCAGTGATCATAACGCTGGATAATCCAACTGACATCAAGTTTTTAACGCGATTTTCGCTACTTCCAACAATATCCGATCAGCTCAATGAGCTCAAGATCAATTACCTGGTTACCGATACGCTTTATCTAGATATAGAGCCTAAGAAATCAAAAAAAGTCAAACTGGCTATCGACTCATCGTTTATTGATTTAGCGGATAATTATAGAATCATATCTGCATTGGTATTACAACCGGATTCGGTCACTATCTACGGTCCTCAAAGCATCGTGGACAATATTCAATCTCCTTATTTGGTCTCTTTCGGAGAAGAAGATGTGGACGATGACATAGACGAGTCCGTAGACGTACCACTTATAGTGGACGAACTGATGAGAGCCGAACCCGAAGAGATCAATCTCAAGTTTGATGTGGCAAGGTTTGAACGAGTTAAAACAACGCTACAGCCGGAGCTACTAAATTTCCCGAGCGATTCATCGGTATACCTGGAGACGGAGGAGGTGGAGATATCCTATACTATTCGTCGATCTCTTCGGGAAGATTTTTCGGAGAGCGACTTTGCGCTCACCATTGACCTGGACATGATACAAAAGGAAGACTCCACCGTACAGGTACTCCTTATTTATTATCCAGAGCAGGTTATGGAACTAGAGATCAACCCGGAGATCATTCGCGTGTTGTATGCGTCAAAGTAATCCTATCCAGGTCGGCCTTACAGGAGGTATTGGAGCTGGCAAAACAACGGTCCGAAAGATATTCAAGGTACTTGGCGTCCCTTGTTACGATGCAGACTCTCGAGCTAGATTTCTGATGAGTCACGATTCAACCATTATAGAGAAAGTAAAGTCACTGTTTGGTCCTAAAGCGTACAACGGAAGCGAGCTGAACCGAAAGTATATAAGTGATATCGCCTTTCATACACCTGAGAAGTTACATTCGCTTAATCAACTGGTGCATCCGAGGGTTGGGGAAGATTTTTCGGCGTGGGTTTCGGAACAATCCTCTCCTTATGTGATCAAAGAGGCGGCGTTACTGGTCGAATCCGGCTCCTATAAAGAACTGGATTCCATGATTGTGGTGACAGCTCCAGAAGCACTACGTACGCAACGCGTATTAGAAAGAGATAAACACCGGTCGCTAGTTGATATACAAGCGATTATGGAAAAGCAGTCCAGCGACGAAGAAAAGCAGGCCGTTGCCCAATACCAGGTATCTAATGATGGTACGCAGATGGTTATTCCACAAGTGTTGAAGATAGATGTAGCGATCAGACATTTGACCGACTGATATCCTTAGGGAGACGTATTTGATCAGTATAAAATTTCATCCGACTAGAATAGTAGTCAAGTATATCCACTTTTTCTATGCGATCTCTAAGGTGATGAAAGAAGACCTCTACATAGAATCCGCCAAGCATATACAAGTTGATTTTGTATTCATAGTACCTGATTGATGCTACCATTTCTCCCTCGAAATGGACCCACTGCAATCGATGCGCCATAGAGAGAATTTTGAACTGAACAGGGTCCATAGTGATTGGTTTGGATTGAAGATACGAATTGAAATTAATTATCGCAATAGATCAGTTCGTATTCCTCCGGTCTATAAGCCATTGACCGGATGACCTTACCTTTCCCGTTGACATACAATAGGACATAGTATGATGCCACTGGAAGAGATTGCTCCACTAGGAAGATGGGGTTATCCCACGGAGCGTAAAGCTTGATGTCATTGAACTTTGGAGGTAGAATTACTCCTGAGATGTTGCTCGCTATCCCATAGCCAATATGAGAGTAGAAGGCAATATATGTTTCGTTAGCAGTACTATGCAGCCGCTTGATAAACTGTACATTTTCTAAGAGAATCTTGTTGGCTTGAGGAGCCAATAGCTGCCAGGTGGAATCTGTTCGAGCCCATACTGAGGTATCATTCCATTGCCTGATTTCCTGGTATTCGAAACTAGTGATGTGGTTTGACAAGCTGTCTATCAATCCATATCTTCCCGAAGACTGCGTTAAGTAAAAGTTTCCAATTCTTTTTAATCTGCTCTCAAAAATAGGTTGGATCACAGCACCGGATGACAAGTCAAAAGCTCCTATTTTAGAATTCTTGAGCAAGAAAAGTAGGTTCTCATCTGATTGTATCAGGTCATACTCTAGTGGTAGGAGCTCTTCACCAAACCTATTGATAACTCCCCGCTGACCCTCCAATGTAACCGTGAAAAGTGTATCGTTAAGACAACTTATTTCTTCGAAGTCTCCGGAAAAACAATAACGGCCGTGGTCATCCCAGACCGTTTTGTTAAGTTCTGTAGTCAGAATGAGATACTTTTTGTTGCGGTTTGGTGATGCTATGATTTCTATCTCATGATCACTCAATATCTCTAACTGTTGCTCATAAGTGAAAAACAACTTACCCACATTGTTTGTCAAAGTATATGCTCCGAAGTCTCCCATCAATCGGACAGAGTCCAACTCCGTGATGATATCAGCGCTGGACTTGTTGAGCAATGTCCAGGAATCCGTAGTCTTCAAACCAAGCCAGGTTTCTGATTCCAGTAAGGTTGAGAAGTTTTTGGTCCTTATCTCTGGGTAATCCGGATTGAAGAAGTGGTAGCCCCTGACATCTTTAGTATAGTAAAAAAAAGGGTCCGGGTAGACTTCATGATTTCCCCAAGGGATGAGAAATTGTTTGCTCGACCCCAGAAGACATTCTCTTTCGCCATTGAAACCGATCATCATAGAGTCGTTGACTAACTCGTAGTCGTCAAATTTGAACTCTAATGAAATGCCAGACTCATTAATTTCACCCAATATTTCTTCTTGTGTCGTTACAGCGATTTGCCCGGCTCTTTCAAACACCCAAAACTCTCCCTCCAGTCGGATGTCAGTATACCGAGAGATAGTCAATGGATATCCGGAAAGCGAGTAGAGTCCATACATGCCATCCTTACGGATCTTGATCCATTTCTTATCTAACAAGGTTGCGTCTTCTACCTCTTCCATAATGACAAACCCTGAACGATGTAGCAATGTACTTGTGCCGTTTCCTTCAAGGCGAAGTACACCGGCACCAAGATCCTGAACATCGAAAAATTCACCTTCAAAAATGAGATGTCCATCACTAGTGAATAATTGCATTTGAGAAGATCGTTTGCCAAATACAACATTACCCTCCAATGGTGTGCAGAGATAGTCCTCTGCCACAAACGATAGTTCAGGAGGGAAGCGAATGGCACCCGAAGGAGACATGAACCCAAATTTACCATCCTCCATGATGGTAATCAACCGATGCTTATCAGCATTTTTCAGCTCAATAAGTGAGTCGATTGCAGGGTGCATTGATAGCGCTTGACAGTCGAAAGCATCCTCCAGGTAATACAACATGTTCATCGCTTTTATGGCCAAATCTGACTCGGGATAGTCGGTTGCATATTGGCAATAGGCAGCCATATCACAGTAGGCTGTTGCTCTATCAAAAATGATTTGTTCGATCTCGGCTCGAAAAGGCGTCTCAGGAAAATCATTCAGGAACTTTTGATAGTCCCCCAGGACATTGGCTTTTGTTTTGTCATGATAAAGTAGTTTATGGTATTGTTCCTCCGCTTGATCGCGGAAGTCAGACGTCGGATACTGCTTGATAAAAGAGGCAAAAGATGACCAGGAAGCTTTTTCAGATCTCATTTTGTGATATGCTATGCTATCTCTCTTCCTGAGAATGACCTTGATTTCTGGGTAGTCCGGGAAGTTTCCTAGAAACTGCTCGTATGATCGAATGTTGTCATGACGAAACGCCCTTTCCACGCTTCGTTCTTGGATGATAAGTCGGTGCTGGTAAAAGTCAATACTATCAATTCCCAATTTGGAAAGATCTTCCACTTCATCGGGTGAGATTTTCCCATAGTCCGCCATGGCACCATTGATCAAAACAAGTGCAGAGTCCAGGTTGTAAATGTTTAGCGTGTCGACAGCAATTAGCTGTGACAGTATCAGTTGTGCGCCTGGATCATTTTCATTCTCTTCTAGCAACTCTCGCAATTCGTCAAGGCCACGTTCTATATCACCTCTGTTGATAAATCGTAGAGCTCTTTTCAAATCACCAGCGATCGAATAATTTATTACGAAAAGAAGAAAAAATAGGAATATAAAATCACCTCTTTTCATGCTCAAATTTTGAAGCTTCCTTGTTCAAATCCCATACTTCCCGGTGACGTAAATTTAATTCCCGTTTAACTATGAATTTTCAGGTTGATGGAAAACATTGGTGCTCAATAAGAGTTCTTGTGATAAGTTTATAATAACAAATACAAAGGCGAGTATTTTAAGCGGTGATTAGGTCCGGCTCCTAGCCGGACAATTTGATCCTTTAACCTTCAACCAGGTATGGATCTAAGAGGGAGACAGTTTACTGTTTCCCTTTTTTATTTCCTGCAAGTATAAACTCGCCTGTATAAACTCCCAATATTTATCTTTTCTCAAATGGTCGTGTAAATAGTCAATTAGGTGTATGGCATTTTTGGGCTATACTATTCTATAGCGGTTTTTGAGGCAGCTTGGGGAAGTATGACATTACTTCTAAAAACAAATTGACAATGTTCTCAGTGAATAATTTGAATTTGACTTCAATACATCAGAAGAGAGCGATATTTTTGCCCTCTTCAGGTTGTAGTGCGATACCGGTTTGCGGTCTCAGGCTGATCCTGAAATCTGTTTTATTGTGTTCGGGGTGTGGCGCAGTCCGGTTAGCGCGTTCGCTTAGGGTGCGAGAGGCCGGAGGTTCGAATCCTCTCACCCCGACATAACTGGGCAACTCACTTTTTTGGTGAGTTGTCCTTTTTCTACTCCCATCCCTAACTTTACGATGGATCTCACTTTTTGTGTTTTGCAATTACTACCGCTGAAATGGTGGTGTCCCTAGCGGTTTTATGCTGAATTTCAGTTTTTGTATTTCAGAGTGCTGACTAACTTTTGGTGAAATTGTTTCTCGATCAAAAACATATCCTAAGGTATTGCCTGCTAAGTCCTCCAAAGATGGATCCACCTCAATTTGATAGGCTCCCGGTTGCCAGTGCTTCTTTGGCGTGAAATACCATTTATCCTGGCCATGTGTGAGTTTTGCGGTTCCTTCTACGATTTCGCCTTCCTTGGTAACAGTGATCATCCTCAATGCTAAAGCCTGATCCAGCATTTCATTAAAACTGATGACCAATGGGTCAATTTCTCCCAACTCTGGAATTTGAACTGACCAGTTAGTTGTATTTACTTTTCTCGGTCTGGTGCTGTGGCCCGAAAGGTGTGCTCAAAAGTAGAGGTCATTGGGACTCCATTGGTATCCTTCAGCTTTTTAGAAAGCACAAGCTTGTAAGAATGTCCTTCCTCCATTATAGGGCCAGACTTCACATTTGGACCAACACCTCTTTTGATTCTTCCCGGATGTAAGAATACGGTAAGTCTTTTCCGATTGGCGTCCCAAAGTCCTTGGGGTATTTCCACAAAAGGATCTGTAATCTTGTTGCCGGTATCATCGAAAAGAGAGAGGTATTGGTATGGATTATGATCTCCCATTGGCGCTGAAAAATGAATATATACTCTAAGCAGATTTGCTGGTACGTGGGATGTAGGTGGTGATATACCAATGACATAAGCCAATGACTGAGTCTCAAGTGTAGGTAGTTGTACGGTTTTGACTAGGGGGCTTATTTCAGCTACTTCTCTTCCAAGGAGCTTTCCAAACTTTCTAGTATTGAAAATAATGGTATAATGAATATCCGGAGGGGGAATAAATCGAGGACGAAAGATCAAGGCCCCATCTTGTATCTCATAAGAACCTAGAACTGGAGGTGTGGAGGTATCTTTTGGAGCTTCCTGAGCTACATATACTGATAATAATTCCCGATATAAATCCTTGGTCCAGGAGATATCGCGTAGCCTTTGGCTATATTCTTGACTAAAGACCACCTGTGTACAGCCAAAGTCCGATTTCGAAGGATCATCCTGAAAACGTATTCTTATAGAATCCTGGCTTTTAAGTGAAGTTGTTGTGAATAGCACGAAGAGACAGGTCTGACACATACTGAAAACCAGACCTGTTATACAGGTTTTTATGGCATGAGCCATGCCTTTGATAGAGATGATAATATCAATTTGCCATTTGCCATACGCTGGGTCATGACGATATACTTCTCATTAAAATTAGCCAGGTGGTAGATTCCCGAACCGGACCTGGGCGTATATTTTACACCTGCAAGATACCCTTGCACCTCTTCTGTGATCTCTCCCTCATAGGACTCAACGTCCTTTGGATCTAAGATCAATAAGGGTAATTGACTATTGGACATTAATATATACTCATTGCCATTGTTCTCATAAGTAACCATGTCAATTGGGTAGTTACCAGCGCCAAACTCCGCTACCGTGCGACCTTTCACATGTTGTCCGTCTTTCAATTGACTCACTTCAAATGTTACCAGGGGCGTGCATAGATATGCGGCTAGCAGGTGGTTTTTATTATTCAGAGTGTAAGGCAAAAAGGCACGGATGGGTGCGTGGGTCTCATAGGCTCCATGAGCACCATGATAAATCTCCAAAGTTGTCGCTGAGGCCTCCTCTTTAAATGGATAAGGAATTACCCACATAGACGATGCAAACTCTTCATTTGACAATCCGGCAATGTATAGTTTCCCATCACTGTAGGAAATATCGGAGATCGCATCTGCCCTAAGCGTAACCCCTTTTTTCCATTTATGTTCTTTCTCCGCATTGATTGGATTCGGTAATGTCGCTTTCGAAAACAGTACATTCTCCAAAGACGCCTCCGACAGTTCTCCTTTTGGGTCAATCTTGATCAAGATCATCGCGTCGGCAGCTTCATTAGGAATCATCCATTTAGAAGTCCAATTGGATCGTCCCCGGGAAACACTGAGATATGTGTTTTGAGAGATAGGATTGACGGCCATATCATGGATGAGAATCTTATCTGATGTGGTCCCAAGTAGGGCAGCAAGTTTCCCCTCAAGGTCAGCTATTTGTAGCGCCTCGATATTGTCACTTTTTTCATTGTCCTGTAGATCGACAGCAAAGACTGCTGCACTTTTCGAATCGCCGATAAATAATGTGCCGTCAGGAGCAAACTCCAGGGTGCCGATGGATTGAAGATCAGGCTTGCCTTTTTTCATAGGTGTGACTTCCGCAAAGACATTTGCAGAGAGCACCAATACAGCCATTTGTAGTAGTAATGTTTTCATATTGATGAGGTCATTAGTAGTGGGTTTCTATTTTGATCGCTTACGGTAGTCTATTGTTTCAGGTTGACTCATACCCATGGATGACATT
This sequence comes from Cyclobacteriaceae bacterium HetDA_MAG_MS6, assembly GCA_019192485.1. Classification (GTDB taxonomy): domain Bacteria; phylum Bacteroidota; class Bacteroidia; order Cytophagales; family Cyclobacteriaceae; genus MS6. Next base: position 24,579 of record JAHCMJ010000034.1, read on the forward strand.
GATATATCTACAGGCAACTAAGTTGGTAGGAGAAAATGCAAAGACCT
>JAHCMJ010000331.1 GCA_019192485.1 Cyclobacteriaceae bacterium HetDA_MAG_MS6
GCTTGCCGAACCTATTTACTCCTTTTTGAACCAGGAATATGATCATCGGTTTCCACTTCCCGCCTATCACATCCATAGTAGAAGTGACAGGACATTCATAAATATTGAAACAATTCAGATCAAAATCTGGCATCTCAATTGGTGCCTGTGTCTCCTTAACGTTAATGGTTTCCATAAATGCTAATGGTTTACTAAATGTAACTACTTCCTACAGGTAAACTTAAAGAATAGTTTTGGGTCACTAAAACTTAATTTGAATCCATGAAAAAAGCGTTTATCACAGGTCCAACCGGAAACATTGGAAGTCATCTAGTTCAATATCTAACTGATCATAATGTAGATTTCACTGCTGGGTCAAGATCTATAGAAAGTCAGCACTACCCGACTACCACTATCGATTTTGAGAATACAAATAGCCTTATAAAGGCCTTCGAAGGGCATGAATTACTGTTTTTATTGGCTCCAGATTCGGAACAATCTCATCAGTGGATTGAAAATGCGCTTGTAGCGGCCAAGAAAGTTGGCATCAAGTACGTTGTACGCTCATCCGGCATAGGCGCTAATCCAAACTCTAAATACTTTGTATTCAATGAACTTGGGAAAATAGAGGAACAAGTAAAAGACTCTGGTATCAATTATACGATTGTCCAACCCAATTCCTTCTTTCAAAACTTTGCTACTTTTCAAAATCAGACTGTCAAGAATGGATCTGTTTTTCTTCCACACGAACAAGCGACTATAAGCTATGTGGATGCTCGAGATGTTGCATTAGCTATAGCCCATATCATTAAAGATCCATCGAAGCACGTTAATAAATCGTATGTAATCACAGGCCCTAAAGCTATTTCAAATCAGGAGTTGCTCAATGAAATCGGGTCAGCTATTGGTAAAGAAGTGAATTATGTACCGGTTTCAGATGGGGACACAGCGAGTACTTTTCGACAATACCATATGCCTGAACATAACATCAAGCAATTAATTAGCCTCTACCAGGCGGACAGAGCAGGCGAAACCAATTTTGTTTCTGACGATTTTGAAAATATCACTGGTCAAAAGCCCAGAGACGCTTTTAATTTTGCTTCAGATTATCGTCAGTATTGGTTGGATTAACCTAATGCAGGATTGATTGACACAAAATCAGGAACCAATAGTATGTCAGGCAGCTTAAATGTTCTAGAAATGATTTTTTTCTCTGAATGTTTGGGGACTTACCCCAGTCTGCTTTCGGAAAAATCTACAGAAATAAGAACTGTCATTGAACTTTAGATCATAAGCAACTTCATTGATTGACATTTCAGTTTGAATGAGCTGAGCTTTTGCCTCAAGTATCAGCCGGTCATGAATGATCTCACTTGCTGATTGATGGGTTGCTTCCTTTACAACATCATTCAGGTAATTTGGAGCCATTGTAAGCATATCAGCATATTCTGAGACTTTACGAACAGATCGATAGTGCTTCTCTACGAGCTGTTTAAACTTCGACGCAATAAGGTGCTTTTTTGATTGTTCACTATTGTGGCCCAGATTTTTAGCTTTATAAAAGCGTTCAATTTCAATCAATAAAATGTTCAGATAAAGTTTAGTCAATAGGTCGTCATTGATGACTTCTCGGTTTGCATGCTCTGTTTCAATCTTCCTAATCAATTCAAATGTTTTCTTGTATTGGGAAGTCGTAAGCTCCAAAACAGGGTAAGTATTGAACTGAAAGAAGGGATAGAAGCAGAGCTGGACTTGATTTTTGAGGCACAGAAGAAAGTAGTCTATGTCGAAAACGACGCAATAACCGACAATATCTGAGCTGAACGATAGTAACCTGGATATCTGCCCAGGAGCGATGAAGTATAGTGTCTTTTCCTCGATATCATGCTTCCGATCATCTATTTTCAAGGTGATTGATCCCTTCTGAATTAGTACAATTCTGTAGAGGTTTCGTCCATTAATCACTTCCTGATCAATGTTGATATTGTCAAGCTTGTGATGAAGTCTTCCAATTTCTAAATAATGGCTTACCATTTTACATGATCTTGTTCTTCTCCTGATCCATTACCAGGTGATAGTAATCTTGATTTTGCGGAATATCTACTGAGAATGATGTCAATTTCATGATACTCAATGTAGCTTTTTCAATGCTAAAGCTAGGAGCACACCCCCCAATAGGTTTATCCCCTATAAAATGGAAATGTAGTCCCGGATAGTTCAAATGGCCCAAATAGGGCGGAAGCTGAAAGCCCACCAATGTTCCTGATATCTGATCTAATTCATGATAAACCATGTTATCCACTATTGATTCAATCTCTGGAAATGGTCTTTCGAACACAGGGTGCTGGCTTCTTGCTTTCAGGTTTATGAAGCTTCCAGTAACCTTGAGTGCGTACATGTCTCTTTCGGTATCTAAATTTTGTTCTATCCACGCGATGAGCTCATCTCTTGTTAGATCCGTAAACTCTTCCTTTTGATCTGCCTCAAAGAAAGTAACCATTGCAGAGGGTGTTTTTACTGATGGATCATTCACTTCGACAGCTTTTCCCTCAGCAGTTGCGCAGTATACTTTTCCATCCAGTACAATCATTTCTCCTTTCAGGTTGTTGAAAGTTCCCAATCCGAAATCCCCTTTTTGAATCAATTCGCTCATGGTGAATTCTCCCTCATAGAATCCTGACATAAAAGCAGTCCGAAAATTGAAGTGATGGAGGTTTCTTTTTGTATTCATGGGTACATCTTTTTGTTGGAGGTTGCAGGAAAATAAAATTGAAATGATGGATAACCACCTCATGATTCATTGATTAGTTCGTGGTTGAGCATTGCTGCTCCAATGTTCCCTTGTGCCACCGCGTTTGCCACCGATCTGAATGGGGTTGTACAATCACCAACAGCATAGATTCCAGAAACAGTTGTTTGTTGAAATTCTGTCACTTTCAAATGACCTGTATCTGTCAATTCACATCCAAACTTTTCAGGAATGTCGCAATGCTGAACAAAGGCCGGGCGATAGTAAAGTGCATCGAGTTTCTCACTGCTGTCATCGGCAAACTGAAGAGATGAAATATATCCATCCTGATGCACTATTTGTGCAATTGGTTTTTCTATCACATCTAGGCCTAACTCTTTTATCATGGTCTTATCGAATTGTGCTTCGCCATTAGCAAAGATTTTCAAATGAGGAGTCCAGTTCTTGATGAGCCTTGCGAATTGATCTGCGGATTCATCGTTTACTAATATTCCGGTGTTTTTTCCTCTGACTTCATATCCATGGCAATAAGGACAATGAATGACGGTGATACCCCAGCTCTCAGCAAATCCTGGAATGTCCGGCATGAGATCTTTTATACCTGTTGCAAAGAGTAGCTTTTTCGCTTCATGAATTGCACCTGATTTAGTTCTAACTAAGAAATTCTGATCTTGCCCACGTACATCAATCACTAAATCATCAGCTTTTTGAACAGTACCATAGTGCAGCACTTGTTTGAGTGCATCTTGCGCAATATCGGATGGTTTTCTGCCATCTTGCGTCATGAAATTATGGGAATGAGGCGTTTGTCGATTGCATGGTTTGCCGGAATCAATAATGAGGGTTTTTCGTAATGACCTACCTAACGTCATTGCTGCCGACAGTCCAGCATAACTACCACCGACTACAATTACTTCGTATTCGTTTTCATTCATGTTTCTCATGATTTTTTCTCCTTTAGTAGGACCTATATGCCATGCACTATCTGATAAACTTAAACCAGCCAGTCCTAGTCCACTTTTATAGATGAAAGATCTCCGAGTTATGGCACTTACTACTGTTCTCTCAGTAATTGGTTTGTTTCTAATCACAGCTTTGTTATCACTCCTCAGCTCCTATTCGAAAACAAAAGTAGTTCCCTAATAGTGGGAAATCGTGTGCAGTATTACTGAGCCTATGGTACAATTCACCACATCTGTTCCAAAGACTTAGGAAGGAAGATTCTCTTCACTTTTTTAAAGACTGTCAACTATTGTAGCGAATTCTTCTTTGGCTCGGGCTTTCGCTGCATTGGTAGCTTCCTCACCAAAGAAGGTAGGATCCAGGTGAACGAACTGAACGTCTGTAATCCCCACAAATCCCAAGATTGTTTTCAGGTATCCAGTCACATGGTCATTGCCACTGGTCTCTTCTTCTGCATAAGACAGACCTCTACTATTGATCACCACTACTTTCTTATCTCCAAGCTTTCCCTCGAAGCCTGCTTCTGTGTACATAAATGTTCTACCCGACCTGACCGTTAAATCAATGAAGGTTTTCAGGTTTGATGGGATACCAAAATTGTACGTTGGGGTTCCGATCACCATTAGCTCTGCGTCCATGACCCGATCGACCAGTCCATTTGAAATTTCAAGTTCCTTTTCCTGCTCCGGTGTATACTGATTGGGCATAGCATACATTGCTTCAGCATAAAGCTGAGTAATGTGATCGAGCTTTTCAGTGGCGAGATCCAATCGATCTACTTCAATGTTTTTCTCCTTTTTGAGGTGATCGATAAACGCTTGAGACATTTCTCTTGAGACAGACCCAGCTTGCCTTAGGCTAGCGTCTATGTGAAGTACTTTCATTTTTTGTCTTATTAATGTTTTGAAAAATCCTTTCAGAAACATTAGACGATCTGGTTTTAGTGGTGTGACCATCTGAAGACAGTCAGGCCTTTATGCTTGTCTCGCCAAATGATTTGACGAGCATTGAAATCATAAGCCAATCGAATTTGATTAATTCATTGAGTACGGCTACTTAGAAAAAAAATATGGGGTCATCAGTTGAAAAAGCTCTAATGGTAAACTTTCACGGTCTGAGAAT
>JAHCMJ010000332.1 GCA_019192485.1 Cyclobacteriaceae bacterium HetDA_MAG_MS6
CCACATTAAAATTTTTGAATTTTTAAAAATAAGCTAAAGCTGGAGAACTTTATCCTCTAAACGTGTAATCAACAGAATCGTTTTCACTCTTCAGATAATTGGTTTAGCTTGTAAACGTTTATCTTTGAGATCATATGAGCGTATTGCAGAGGACCATAAAATCAATTGTCGACGACAATTTCATATATGCGCGAGCTCTGCATTTCCTGGGAGTGGAGTTTTATGACTACGAGGAACGCACGCTCGAAGAGGTGTGTAAGCTTCGAGGATGGGATCGTCACAAGATTCTGAAATGCTTTTATGAGTTTGACAAACAGTCACACTTTTCATTTAGAGAATTGGCGGAGTGTCCCGTGGAGTTGACCATGGAGTATCTCAGGCACACTCACCATCTTTTTATCAAAGACAAGTTACCGTACATTGCCAAGCTCATTCGGAAAATGCCCGACATGCAGTCCGAAGTAATAGATCTTAAGACTATTTTCCCTGCTTTTGTAGAAGATTTTATCCTTCACATCTATGAGGAGGAGGATCAGTTGTTTACCTATATAGATACCTTGCTAAAGGTACAGCAAAGCAAGTCAGATAGCCCGTTTTCTGTCATATATCCTTTTCGGCAGTTTTCCATAGCGGAAATGATGGCTCATCACGTAGGTGAGGATGATATGGCTGGAATTAGAGATTTGATTGGAATGATTTCACCTGATTCCTTGCTTGGCAAAGTAGTCATTAGTGAAATCAAAGCATTTGACAGAGAGGTGCTTTATCATGCGGAAATAGAAAACGAAATTCTGTTTCCCAAGGCACTAGTCATTGAAAAAGAAGTAAAAGAAAATATCAGATATCTCGGCACTCTGAATTGATGGCGAGGATTTTGGCGATAGACTACGGTGCTAAGCGGACAGGCTTGGCAGTAACTGATCCTTTGCAAATCATTTCTTCACCTCTCGAAGGAGTACATACGCACATTTTATTTGATTTTTTGAAAGGCTATTTTGGTCAGGAGGAGGTGGAAAAAGTAGTTGTAGGCTGGCCAACACAAGATGATGGATCAGATACCAACAATACCCCTTTGGTAAGAGCATTTGTCAATCGATTCAAAAAGTTGTTTCCAACGATGGAGGTTGTATTGCATGATGAGTGGGGCACATCGAAGATGGCTATGCAGAGCATGATTGCTGCGGGCGCCAAGAGAAAGGACAGACGAAAAAAAATAAATGTGGATAAAGTGAGCGCTACATTAATTTTGCAGTCCTATTTAGAAGCGAATTTATGATTTACCCTATTGTGTTGTTCGGGGATCCGGTTTTACGTAAGAAAGCTGCGGATATCGATCCAGAGCAAGTTGATATCAAAGAATTGGCCAGGGACATGTTTGAAACCATGTACGGAGCAGGAGGTGTTGGTTTAGCTGCACCGCAGATAGGTAAGCCACTTAGAATGTTTATAGTGGACAGTACACCTATGGAGGAGAACGAGGAAGGAGGTTTTCGTCAAGTTTTCATCAATGCAGAGATGATCGAGGAGGTTGGTGAGGAGTGGGCCTTTGAAGAGGGCTGCTTGAGTATTCCGGGTGTTAGGGAGGATGTATCTAGGAATGATACCATCACTATTAGGTATTTCGATGAAGGCTGGAATGAAAAAGAGGAAAAGTTTGCAGGAATCAGGGCCAGGATTATACAGCATGAGTATGATCATATTGAAGGAGTCTTGTTTACGGATCATATCTCACCGTTCAAAAAACGTCTGTTAAAATCTAAACTCGCTGGGATCAGCAAAGGAAAAGTCAAGGCTGATTACCGGGTCAAAGCTCCCCAAAAGAAATGATAGTCGGGTGAGGATGGCCTCCAAATTGTCTGATGTCAGCGAGAGTATCTTCACGAAGATGTCTCGAATGGCTGATGAAGTTGGGGCAATCAATTTATCCCAGGGATTTCCTGATTTTGAGGTCTCCTCGGAGTTGATTGGCCTCGTGCACCATGCCATGCAGCAAGGTTTTAATCAATATGCTCCTAGTAATGGTTTGCCCGCATTGAGAGAGGCGATAGCCGAAACACTTCAAAGAGACTATAAAGTGCCTTTGGAGCCTGATGAGGTAGTGGTAACATCTGGAGCGACGGAGGCTCTCTATGCTACATTTACTGCATTGATCCATTCCGGCGATGAGGTGATTTTATTCGATCCATGCTACGATTCTTATGATCCCGTCATTCGACTAAACGGAGGAGTTCCTGTTCATTTACAGTTAAAGTTGCCCGACTTTCATATTGATTGGGATGAGGTAGAGTCTTGTATTTCGAATAAGACAAAAGCAATCGTAATTAATTCACCGCATAATCCCACGGGATCGGTTCTGGACGAAGTTGATTTAAAGCAACTGAGTAACATTGCCGAGCGATATGACCTACTAGTTATAAGTGATGAGGTTTATCATAAAATTGTATTTGATAGATTTATACACCATAGTGTATTGGCTTTCGAAGGTCTACGTAATCGCAGTGTAGCTATTTTTTCATTTGGCAAGACTTTTCACGCCACGGGTTGGAAAGTGGGATACGCAGTTGCCAGCTCGGATATTAGTACCGAAATACAGAAGGTTCATCAGTTTCTGACATTTAGTGTCAATACGCCATTGCAGCATGGCCTGGCTGCTTTTCTAAAGCATGATCACCCGCAACTTGGTACTTTTTTCCAACGAAAACGCGACCATTTTTTATCACTAATGCGAAATTCGAAGTTTGAACCTGTCAAGGGTGGTGGTACGTATTTCCAGCTCTTGTCATATAAGGAGATCAGTGATAGAGATGAGGCCGACATGGCTGACTGGCTTACAAAAATTCACGGTGTTGCCGCCATTCCCATTTCGGCCTTTTACAATGGAGGTGAAGAGAATTCATTATTGAGGTTTTGCTTCGCGAAAAATGATGATACCTTAGCGCAGGCAGCAGAGCAACTATGCAAAGTTTAAACATTGCAGTTATACAATCAGCACTTCACTGGCAGAATATTGATGCCAACCTGGCCATGTTTGAGGAAAAAATTTGGCAAATTCAATTTTCTCCGGATATCATTTTCTTACCTGAGATGTTCACCACAGGCTTTTCTATGGAGTCAGCTGACCTGGCGGAGCCTCCCAATAGCAAGACCTTTCGATGGATGAAACAGCAAGCCAGCCAGTCGAAAGCAGTGCTGATTGGTAGTTGCATTATTGTCGAGAAAAAGAAATACTTCAACCGGCTTTTTGCGGTCTATCCTGATGGCAGTTTCTCTTACTATGACAAAAAGCACCTATTCCGACTAGCAGGCGAAGATGCATCCTTTAGTCCTGGGAAAAAAAGATTAATTATCGAAGTCAAAGGATGGAGAGTATTGCCACTGGTTTGCTATGATCTGAGATTTCCGGTATGGGCGAGATCAGTATCTTCTGCAGAGCGTACCTATGAGTATGATCTAGTGGCCTATGTGGCCAACTGGCCGGCCCCCAGAATTGCTGCATGGGATACATTGTTGAGTGCGCGAGCTATTGAAAACCAGTCGTTTGCCGTAGGCACCAATAGGCTTGGGCAAGATGGTTATGGCAAGGAATATCCAGGACACTCCGGTGTCTATAACTACCTGGGAGGTCAGATGGCTTTTTCTTCAGAAGAGTGTATCCTGGAAGCGACACTTGATGGTGAGGCTTTGTTAGCATTTCGCGACCGATTCCCCTTTCAACGAGATGCAGACGGCTTTCAATTAGACTGATCCTTGATCTTCTCGAGTACTTTTAAGAATTCCATGTCATTCTGTAGAGGAGTACTGGTGAGCATTTTTTCGAAACGATCAAAAAGATCACTCGATCCTAAATGGAAAATATTTTTTTTTGTTTTAGTCCTGGCCAATTCGTTTAGAGTGGAAACCAAACGTGTAACATCTGGCTCTCCTTCTATTTTGATATAGCAAATGAGCTGATCAGCTTTTTCGATGAAGGTTTTTGCATATTGTAAAGTGACTTGGTCTGCATGATTGTCAATAGAGTAGTGCTGGGCTTGCTGCCATACTTCTTGTAACTGGCTGGCGAAATTATAGTCAAAACCCTCGAAAGCAGCTCCAGTAAATGCGTGTACAAAAAGAACAGAGTGATTGTTTGCATACCCGGTCATAGGCCGTATTCATTCAATATATTTGTGCTCACCCAAAAATACATGGACAATTTCATTGAGTTTCTGTACGCTAAGTTTCTGCAAAGCGATGGAGTATCCATAGACACCCGTACGATCAGGCAGGATAATCTTTTTTTTGCTGTGAGTGGCCCGCATTTCAATGCCAATACCTTTGCCCATCAGGCTTTGGAAAAGGGAGCATCTTTTGCGGTAGTCGATGACCCGCAATACGCGACTAATGACAGAGTTATCTTGGTTGAGGATAGCTTAAAAGCACTTCAAGACCTTGCCACTTTTCACAGGAGTAGATTCCGCAGGAAAGTCCTGGCGATTACAGGATCTAATGGCAAGACGACTACCAAAGAGTTGGTAAGTGCCGCTCTTTCCAAACGGTACATTGTACATAGCACTCCAGGAAATTATAACAATCATATTGGCGTTCCGCTCACGCTTTTGCATATTCATCCGCAGGTGGAAATAGCTATTATTGAGATGGGTGCCAACCATGTGGGAGAGATTGCAGCCTTGTGTGAGATAGCTAGGCCTGATTTTGGCCTCATTACCAATATTGGGAAAGCACATTCTGAAACATTTGGGGGTGTGGAGGGAATTATTCGTGGCAAGAGCGAGCTTTTTGATTATTTG
>JAHCMJ010000333.1 GCA_019192485.1 Cyclobacteriaceae bacterium HetDA_MAG_MS6
GGGATTTTCCCATGTTGCAGGTGGAAATCACCGAAATGCTGACAGAGTATGTATTGCAGCAGCTTAAAGCCGGCGACATCGATGTTGGCATCATATCTACACCCATCCGGCGGCCGGGGATATCCGTTACACCTCTTTTTTACGAGCGCTTCTATTTGTATTCATCTGACCTGCACAACTCAGACACCGAGTTTTTGGTAGAAAACATCGATTATCAGGCACTCTGGCTATTGGAGGAAGGTAACTGCTTCCGCGATCAGATCAATGACTTCTGTTCTATCCGAAATCAACCGGAGAAAAAACAAATGACATACAGGTGCAACTCCATCGACTCACTCATCCGTATGGTGGATCAATATGGAGGTACTACGATTTTGCCGGAGCTAACAACCATAAGCCTGTCGGAGGAACAGTCTCAACATGTGGTATCTATTGCGGGAAAAGCGAGGGAAATCGGTCTGGTCGCCAGAAATGCGGTCAATAAAGAGCGATATATCAAACTTTTAGAAAAGTATATACTTGAGAATATCCCTCGAAAATTGAAAGATCCGAATGGTCTGGAAATTGTAGATCCGGGGATTTCTTTAGATTGAGGATATGAAAGGGTGGTTAAAAGTATCGGCAATCCTGGTGATGGCGGGTTTGAGTTGCCAAGAAGCTCAACTGGGCTATAAATTCGAAAAACAACCGCAAATCACTAAAAGCCTTTTGATTGGTTTGGACATTTTCGACCATTCTACTGTCTGGGCTAGTGGCACTGATGCCACAGTGATCAGAACGCTCGACGGGGGTAGTACGTGGCAAAGTTGGCAGCATCAAGAAGATTCGCTGCAATTCAGAGATATACATGCGATATCAGCAGATGATGCAATTGTAATGAGCGCTGGTCCGGGACGACTATCTCAAATCTGGAAACTACGATCAGATAGTTCTTGGCGACACTGCTATACTATGGACAATCCGAGGGGGTTTCTGGATGCCATCGCGTTTTGGGATGATAAAAGGGGACTGGCTTATGGTGACGCCATCGACAGGAAGCCTTTTATTTTAAAAACCAAGGATGGCGGCCTCACGTGGTCTCGACTTGATCCAGGTCTCATGCCAGATGCCGGCGAAGGGGAAGGAGGATTTGCTGCGAGTGGTACCTGTATTGCAACCCAGTCCAGTGGTAGAGCCTGGATCGGTACCGGAGCCGGAGGAAATGCCAGGGTACTTTATACACCAGATTTTGGTGAGAGCTGGTTTTCTTATGATACACCTATGATAAAAGGTGAAGCTGCCGGTATCACTTCCATACGTTTTTTGGATGATCATCGAGGGCTAATCGCCGGTGGTGACCTGGCACTTGACAGTTTGTATACACCAAACATCGCCTTCACTTCAGATGGAGGGCAGCGCTGGAGTCTGGCAAGCCAGCCAATAACCCGGGGTGCATTTTATGGTAGTGCTTTCCAACAAATTGGCAAACAGATAGTCAGCATTGTATGCGGACCCAATGGGGCTGACATCTCTCTTGATCAAGGGAGGTCCTGGACTAATCTCACCCATGAGGAATACTGGACTGCTAGTATTTATCCTAATGGAACAGGTTGGCTAATGGGCAGGAATGGCAATATGGCGAAGATCATCTTTTCAAATTTTGAAGAAAACAGATAGCGATTAATAAAACTCATTTGGTATATACCAAGCATTTAACATACTTTTCGAAAATGAATAAAACCTACCCAAGCATTCTTCAGTCATTTGGCATTTTCGGTCTTTTTGTAGTTGCGTCGATCATGGTGGTGCTACCAGTGGGCTCCTTAATCGGAGAGAAAAATTCCTGGACTACGCTGATTGCCTATACTATCCCTGTAGGCGGTGTCCTGCTATTTGCTCTGCGTGAGCGGAAAGTACCTCCGCGAGAATTCATCAATAGCATGCAATCCACTTCAATTCTTGTGTATCTGCTTTGTATGCTAGTGATCCCATTAGGCCTGTTGGTTTTAGATCCTATCATCAACCTGATCCCGATGCCGGACTGGATCATGCAAGCTTTTAAGGACCTTCTAAGGGCCGACGCACCTTCATTTATGACGGTAGTGCTGATCGGTCCCATATTGGAAGAAGCGCTGTTTAGAGGAGTAATACTTGAGGGCTTTTTACATCGCTACTCCGTCAGAAAATCTATAATTTGGTCCAGTGTACTTTTTGGTCTCTTTCATCTCAATCCATGGCAGTTTATTGGTGCAACCCTGATTGGTTTTTTCTTAGGATGGATCTACTATCGGACGGGTTCGCTTTTGCTTTGCATGTTGCTCCATGTGCTCAATAACTTTTTGTCTTTCATGGTTTTTTACCTGACCAAAGACACTTTCTTTTCATTTGAGGATGTTTTTGGCGCAGAATTGGGTTGGGCTATTGCCGGAGGCGCTCTGCTCATAATTGCATTGCTCATTTTTCAACTCAATAAGGTCGCTCCTAAACCTCAACAAGTTTGATGTCATACATCGAACATTTAGTTTTGCTACATGCTTAGAAGGCCTCGAAGAAACCGGAACTCTCCTACTATTAGGAATTTGACACAGGAAACGTTGGTAACCACTCGCGATCTGGTATTTCCTCTGTTTCTCCTGGAAGGATCAGGAAACAGATCTGAGGTATCTTCCATGCCAGGTATCTTCCGGTTTTCCCTGGACCAGATGCTCACGGAAATTGAGCAGTGTATGTCATTAGGGGTGAAGTCTTTTGATATCTTCCCGGTGGTGGAAGAGTCTTACAAGGACAAAATGGCTACTAACAGTTACCAGAAGGATTTCTTCTACTTAAAATCTCTTGCCGCAATCAAAAAAGAATTTCCGGAGGCTCATATCATTACCGATGTTGCTATGGACCCCTATAGTGTAGATGGCCATGATGGCATTGTACAGGATGGGAAAATTTTAAATGATGAGACCCTCGAAGTCTTGGGCAAAATGGCACTTGCTCAGGCAGAAACAGGTGTCGATATGATCGGACCAAGTGATATGATGGATGGGCGAGTGGCATACCTCCGCAAGGTCCTGGATGAAAATGGATTTACAGAAGTAGGTATCATGTCCTATACCGCCAAATATGCCAGTGCGTTTTATGGTCCATTCAGAGATGCCCTGGACTCCGCTCCAAAATTTGGAGATAAGAAAACCTACCAGATGAATCCAGCCAACAGGCGAGAAGCGCTCATCGAAGGGCAATTGGATTTTGAGGAGGGGGCGGATGTCTTAATGGTGAAACCGGCTTTGGCTTATCTCGACATCATCAGCGATCTCAAGGAGACTTATCCGTTACCCATTGCGGCCTATAATGTATCAGGCGAGTATGCCATGATCAAAGCGGCTGGTGAACGTGGTTGGTTAGATCCTAAAAGATCAATGGAAGAATCGCTAACAGCAATCAAAAGAGCAGGTGCAGATATTATCCTGACCTACTTTGCTAAAGAATACGCGCTAATCCTTAAGAACAGACAAATCTAATTTGAATCCTTCAAGAATAGGACCTCCGGTCAGAATACCCTCAAAGTTATCTTTTAGCTGAGGACCGCTAACCCCCTTATAGATCCAAATATTTTCATTTTGGGTATCTAACAGCCAAGCTAATTGGCAACCATTAGCAATCCAATTGCTCATCTTTTCCTGAGCGTGCTCGAGTGCATCTGAAGGACTGAGTACCTCCACTACAAAATCAGGACAGACCGGAGCAAACTTCTGTTTCTCCTGTTTACTTAATGAGCTCCATTTGTGCTTGGCCAGCCAGGCCACATCCGGTGCTCTCACCGATGAGTCTGGCAGTAAAAATCCGGCGGAAGAATCAAAAACTACCCCATTGGAATTTAATTCATTCCAACTCCCAAGAGCTATCAATATTTTTGTTGAAACGTAGCTTGAAAAACTCCCCGAAGGTGACATAACAAAAATTTTGCCTTTTAAATCCCGCTCAATGCGTAACTGATCGTTTGACACGCATAGCTCAAACAACTCATCATCTGAGAGATTGACAGGAAGTTTGAGTTCGTACGCACCGTATTTCAAATAATCAGCCCACATGATTTTATTTTGCCGTTTCTCTTACTTTAAATTTAATCAAATAAATCCTCTTCTCTCTCCAACATCAGGATTGAGGACTGTGGTACAATAAAGTACTTTTCTTTGCCATACATCACTTCGAATGCTCCCTTTTGCAAAAAGATAGCCAAATCCCCCTCTCGGGCTTGCAGCGGGACATACTTTACCTTTTCCTCCTCGGCTTTCCAGGCATCGTCTTCGTCCATAGGCAGTGGTATAGGGTACCCTGGGCCGGCTTTCACGATATAGCCACTCTGTACCTTCTCCTTTTCCTGCACCCCTGGAGGCAGGTAAATACCGCTGTTAGTCTTCTCCGATTCTTTTTTGGGTTGTACCAATACCCGGTCACCCACAATGATCAATTTTCTAAGCTTGTTATCTGCTGTCAGCTCCATACATCAACTATTCGAAAGGCGGCAAAACTAAAGGATAAACTAATTAGCCTCCAAAAAGATTCGATTGCTCTTCTGGCAAGGTATCGGAACGATCAGTCTTGGGGACTTCAGCTCGGTCAATCAGTTTTTGGTCCATCACCTTGGTGGTCTTTGCTCCCAGCTCTTTCAATCTTTCCGTTTTGCGGATCAGGTTGTCCTTGCCTACTACCAGTTTGTTCATAGCAGACTGATACTGATGCTTGGACTTGTCCAGGGACTTACCCACCTC
>JAHCMJ010000334.1 GCA_019192485.1 Cyclobacteriaceae bacterium HetDA_MAG_MS6
TGATTTGTGATCAATTGTATATTCATATGTAGGCTTTCTGCATGTCACATATGCCCTACGTACATTACCCATGCGACATGTAGCCGACATATTCCAAAGGTGACAGGTTTGATCCCGTCTGAATTACCTATCATTACGACGTGAAAGCCGCTTTTCCATCCACTGCGCTCTTGGTTTTTGCCAGATCATCTCAGGCAGAAGCACAGCACAAAAACTTGCTCTCCGGGAGTTTGGCTAACCGCAAATTGCTAAAAAGTTTACGGCAGCATACCCTCAATATAGCTTCGAATTCCGGCCTGATTACCTTTCAATACTCGGAGCAGGATCAGAAAGGCCAGTCTTTTGGGGAGCGGATTAGCAATAGCATTCAGGAGGTTTTTGACAAGGGGTACCGCCATATCATTGTGATCGGAAGTGATTGTCCAGACCTGGTAGTAGAGGATATTCACTTAGCAACTGATCAACTGAATGAGTCGGGTTTGGTAATAGGGCCAGATCATCGAGGAGGTACTTTTTTATTAGGTTTGACGCAAGACGGCTTTGATCGTCAGGCCTTTAGCAAGCTAGCATGGCAATCCAAAGATTTAGTTTCTTCGCTAACAGAATACGCGTCCTCAAGAGGATATGATACGAGCTATCTAAGTCCTAAGTATGATGTAAATGATCTCGCTGATCTAGTCAAATTAAGTCAAAAATCGACTTTACTTAACGCGCTACTTGAGGAGGTTTTTTCACTTTTCAAGACATGGGACCTTGTCCGTTTTAGTCTTGTTTTTCAAGCCTACTATCATCTCCAATGTCGTAGGGGTCCACCAGCTATCTCAGATATATGAATGAATCAGCTTGCTGCTGATTGACATTTGAAGGCCAGTTATGGTCTATATCATTACAATTCGATTTCACGAACTTCTTCAAATTGCTATATGCAAAAAATATACATATGGGGTCTTCTCCAGTTTTTTACGCTATTGTGCTTTTCGCAATCCAGTGTCATTTCGGGGATTGTGAAAGATGAGAGGGGTATATCCTTACCAGGAGTAACTATTCAAGAGAAGGATACTCAACGCGGTACTGTAAGTGACCTGCAAGGTCAATTTAGAATATCAACCTCTCCAGTGACAAAACTGTTGGTCAGCGCAGTGGGATTTGATGACCAAATCATTCTGGTGAATAACCAATCGTTCTTAAACATCACTATGATAGAAGCAGTCAGTGAACTGGAAGAGTTGGTGATTACGGCATTGGGAATAGAAAGACAAACAAAAGACTTGGGATACCCAGTTCAGCGACTTGAAGCAAATGAGCTTTCCGGCGTAAAAGCTGCCAATTTTGTAGACAATCTTGCTGGTAAGCTAGCTGGGGTCACGGTAAGTCAAGGAGCAACCGGCGTTGGTTCAACTTCCAAAATCACAATTAGAGGTGAGGCATCTTTTACGAACAACAATCCATTATTTGTGGTGGATGGTATTCCAATCAACAACAATACGATTGTTAATTTTACTAATGATGCTGCGGCTGGATTTCAGGAGGTGGACTTTGGGAATGGGGCTATGGAAGTAAATCCCGATGATATCGCATCCGTTTCGGTACTGAAAGGGCCTGGAGCCGCTGCTTTGTACGGTACTCGAGCCTCAAATGGGGTCGTGCTGATTACCACAAAAGATGGTTCAGAGACTTCCGGAATGGGAATCAGTTTTAATTCCACCACCTACATCGAGAGGGCCTTCCAACTGCCGCGATTTCAAAATGAGTACGGGCAAGGCAATTCAGGTCAATTTGCTTTTGTGGATGGCCTTGGTGGAGGGACAAATGACAACATATCCTACAGCTGGGGTCCTAGGTTAGATCAAGGAAGCTTGATTGCACAATTTGATAGTCCGGTCACTTTGGCGGATGGTTCGCAGGTGAGAGGCGGGGATGTGGCTGTCCATGGAGGATTACCCATAATCCCGTCGGCATTTGTTTCTTATCCCGACAATTTGAAAGATTTCTACCGTACCGGTGTCACGGCAATTAACAATCTTTCTATAGGTTCTGCTTTTGAAAAGGGCAATTACAGGTTGTCTTTCACTGACCTCTCCAGCCAGTCTATCATACCCGGAGTCAATCTGGACCGTCGTACTTTGGCTGCCAGGTTAACTTTTAGGCCCATTTCAAAAATTAAAGTAGCGACATCGGTAAGTTACGTCAATGCACAATCTGATAACCGGCCTTCTAATGGTTATGGATCGGAGAATGTCAATTATTCACTTGTGGCTTGGGGTCCCAGATCACTGAACATTAATCAGCTAAAAGATTACTGGCAACCGGGCCTGGAAGATATTCAGCAGTATTCTTTCAACTACACCTTTTTTGACAATCCTTACTTCATCCTGCGGGAAAATCGCAACTCTTTTAATCGGGATCGGGTATTTGGCAATATCTCAGCTACTTACGCATTTTCAGATGAATTGAGTTTCACGATTCGAAGTGGAATGGACTACTCTTCGGAAGAGCGCCAATTTCGCAGAGCATTCAGTACCAATAGATTCCAAAATGGCGGATATGCTGTTCACGACGTTTTTTTTAGGGAAAACAACACAGACTTTTTGCTAAACTATTCTACTATACTTGGAGCGTTCGATCTCGATATATCGATAGGAGGCAATCAAATGGATCAACGCGCTTCGACAGTCCAAACCCAAGCACTTTCATTGGCGCAGCCCGGAATCTTTAGCTTATCCAATTCAGCCTCTCCTTTGGAGGTATTTGAATTTCTCTCGCAAAAGCGCATCAATAGCCTCTATGGACTGCTGAAAGTTGGATATGATGATTTTGCTTATGTAGAAGTGACCGCAAGAAATGATTGGTCCAGTGCTTTAGCATCTCCTAATTCAAACGAAAACACTTCCTTTTTCTATCCGTCGGTAGCTACAAGTCTTATAGTCTCCAATATCGTAGAGCTACCGGCTTCTATATCATTTTTAAAAGTCAGAGGTAGCCTTGCTCAAGTCGGAAATGATACTAACCCGTATCAAACTGCGGGTGTATTCAATGCACGCACACCTTATGAAGGACAGCCTACCTTTAGCGCACAATCAACTATTCCGAATAGCAACTTATTGCCTGAGAAAACTACAGCCATCGAGATAGGTGGTGAGGTTAGACTTTTCCAGGATCGAGTACGGCTGGATATGACATACTATAATGCCCTGACTAAGAACCAGATCATTTCATTACCAATATCTATTACTTCCGGATATACGGAACGCGTGGTAAATGGTGGAGAAGTACGGTCAGAGGGAATCGAAGTGATGGCTGGTATTACGCCCATTAAAGGCAGATTGACATGGAATGCACAATTTAATTTTAGCAGGAACATAACCACGATAGAATCATTGCCGGATGAAGTGGATCGACTTACCCTGGCTTACTCCAGGATCTATGACAACGTGAATCAAACCGTATTCTTCCAAGTAGATGAAGGAGGTAGGGTAGGAGATATGTATGGGACGGGCTACTTACGAAATGAAAACGGTGATTTCGTTATTGGTAATAACGGATTATATGTGCCAGATAATAGGTTACAAAAACTTGGGAACTATAATCCAGATTTTATACTCGGGTTGAGCAATCAGCTCAGTTACAAAAACTGGACACTTGGCTTTTTACTTGATTGGCGACAAGGAGGGGTATTGGTTTCGAGAACTCTTGCTCTAGCTGCTGTAGGTGGGCAGTTAGAGGAGACTGCTTCAAGGCCAGAGGAAGGAATAGTAGCAGAAGGCGTTGTCAATATGGGGACTTCCGATAGCCCCGATTTCCAACCAAATACACAAGCCGTCAGTGCGGAGTCATACTATCGAAATTTTTACGATCGAAATCATGAAGAGAACAATACCTATGATGCCAGTTATCTCAAGCTCCGGGAGTTATCTCTGGGTTATACAATTACCCAAGGTTTACCATTAGGGCTTCAAAAGTTGAAAATCGCACTTGTTGGTAGAAATCTCTTGGCCATCAGCGAGATACCTCATTTTGATCCTGAGCAGCTAGCTGTTCAAGGCCAGCAGTTTGTCAGTGGAGTAGAAGATATGTCTTATGCTTCCAGTAGGAGCTTTGGTGTTAAGGTGGGAATTGATCTTTAAGGAAATTTCATGAAAAACTTTACGACATACGTAGCACTGCTTATAGCTTTTCTTTCTGCCTGCGATCAGGGTTTTGAGGAGATAAATACTAATCCCAATGCCCCAATAAATGTGCAGCCCTCTTTATTGCTTCGTCAAGTTATCTATGATTATGGAGAACAAATGTCTTATGAAGGCTTTGTTGCCGGCAACTTGCTTAGCCAGCATTTTGCTATGGTTGATTTCAATCTTTTCGATAGACATGATCTAAGCTCACCACAACTTGGAGGGAATCCATGGCCATTTATCTATACCAACATGAGAGATAACCAGCTTATTTTGGAGGAGTCCAGAGAAAATGCGGTAAACAGGGTATACGAAGGACCAGCACTAATCCTAAAGGCGTTTATGGCTGCTGCTTTGACAGATATATATGGGGATGTACCATACTTTGATGCACTTCAGGGTCGGCAAGGCAATACCACTCCTATATATGATCGTCAGGAAGATATTTATCTGCAACCGGGGGGGGTGCTGGACAACCTGGAACGCGGTATTCAAGCTTTGTCAAATTATGACGGCCCTACGGACTTGGAGGGTGATATTCTTTTCGATGGCGATCTGGATCAGT
>JAHCMJ010000335.1 GCA_019192485.1 Cyclobacteriaceae bacterium HetDA_MAG_MS6
GGAAACCAGTACAGGACCATTCCTATTGGGTCGAATCAATGAGCCAGATAGCACTTTTGACTTGGTCCAATATGAGTCTATGGTTTATGATTCTGATTTTGTAGCAAACCAGTTTCCTGCCTTTGCACCTCCTAATCTGATACAGTTTGATTCGATCTCCTTTGACTACAGAGATAGTTGTGAAAATAGCACTACTAAGCTATATCCATTTGTGGATCCCGTGCCACATAACTACCTGTGGCTGGTTGATGGAAGCCCTGTATCTGACGCCGTTGCACCTGTATTGACACTTGATCCTGGCGGATATCAGGTGACTCTGGCCGTAGAAAGAAATGGCACACAGACTCAGGTGACGCGATTTGTAGAGGTATTCACGGCGGGATTTGAGGTGAATCTAGGTAACGATACCACCATATGCGTTGATGAAATCTTGACACTTGATGCGGGCAGTGATGGTGTCTCATTTGTATGGAATACAGGTGAAACGACCCAAACCATCGATGTAGATACTACAGGTACCTATTGGGTAGAGGTCACCGGAGCAACTGGTTGTACGGTGTTCGATGACATTGTGGTGACGGAGTATGGTATCCAACAGCAAATTGGAAACCAGTGGTATTTTGGAGAAATGGCTGGTATCGATTTCAATTCAACACCTCCTCAGCCCATTACGGATGCTAACCTTATGTCTTCTCCAGAAGGGTGCGCCTCTATATCTGATGTCAATGGTCAGCTATTGTTCTATACTAATGGCATGACTGTATGGAACAGAGACCATGAAGTAATGGAAAATGGCAACCTGATTGGTGGAGATAGTACCGCTGCTCAGTCGGCCATGATCCTACCCTTCCCAGATGATCAAACGATGTTTTATGTATTCACGAGCGAAGAGGTATATGGCGATTTTACCTACGATCTAAAGTATTCCATCGTGGATATCAAGGAAGATACTGCTATGGGTCGAGTAACTATTAAAGGGATGACCCTATTCAACAACAGTACAGAGAGAGTCACCGCCTCCGCATTTGGAGTGCCTTCCAATCTTATTACACACGAGTTTGGTAATAATTCATTCAGAACAAATCTCATTTCAGACCAGGGAATAGCGTCGACACTTTATTCTCCTGTTGGGGAGGTACATAATTTTTTAAGTGAACCAAATGCTACCGGTTACATGAAATTTGCACCAGGACTACAAAACTTTGCGACACTTGTACCTGGGTCTAACCTCATTGAAATTTTTGATGTGGTAGATACCACTGGCAGGCTGGTCAACCCCAGGACAATCGATTCCCAAGAGCCTACCTCTACTAACCTCTATGGACTAGAATTTTCAACAGATGCGCTGAAACTTTATGTAACAACAACCGGAGGATCTTCTAAACTGATCCAATATGACTTGGACAGTCTCGGCAGTACAAATGCTGAAGCAGAAATAGAAGCGACTAAGTTTGACGGATATGGAGCTGGGAGCAACTTTGGAGCCCTACAAAGAGGACCCAATGGCATAATCTATATGGCTGTTGATAATGCTACAAGTATCGGCACCATTAATTCGCCAAATGGAGACGATGCAGGTGCGAGCTTTAATGCTTCAGGCTTTGATCTTGCGGGCAGAGTGAGCCGACTGGGATTACCCAACTTCACGCAGCAAGTTGGAGCTGCTACGCAGCAGCCTGGACTGGCATTTGAATTAGCCTGCTTTGGACAACCTATCCAATTTACAGGTTCTGGCACATCGGATATTGACGAATACGAATGGGACTTCGGACCAGATGCTATCCCAGAGACCTCTACGGACCAAACGGTTGATGTTATCTTTCTCAATGACAGTACTTATGATGTTACCCTTCGCATTTTCAACCGTTGCGGGTTTGATTCACTATTTACACAATCAGTAGAGGTCTTTGGTATCCCTGAGCAGCCACAGGTACCAGACAATCCGGCACTTTGCGGCGACTCTCTCATATTGACAGCTTGGCCTGAAGACAGGGACGATCTGAACTACTATTGGTCTACCGGAGAAACTACCCGAAGCATCACCGTCTTCGAGCCAGCTATCATCGATGTTGCCATTATCAATACAGATGGTTGTTCTTCCGATACGTTGGAGGTTTTCGTGGGAACAGGAAACCCATTCATTGACCTTGGACCAGATCAAACCATTTGCCAGTTTGAAACTCCTCCGGCCTTAGACTCAGACAATGCCAATGCCACATATGACTGGCAGATAGACGGAGTCGCTGCAGGTACAGATAGATTTCAAAATATAGATACTTCCACTCCAGGCTTGTTTGAATACACAGTCTCGGTAATCGAACCTGTGACTGGATGTATTGGACGAGACACCATCCAGATTACTATTCTAGAAGCACCTGCTGTTGTATCTGCTGTATCACAGCCCTCCTCCTGTGGAGCTAATGACGGGAGTATACAGTTTAGCATTAATAATACCGGTACTTTCACTTATGAAGTAGCTGGATTATCAAGTATTCCTCCAACGACTTTTGATGGCCCAGGCTCTCCCCCTGGATTGTTCAACCTGGCTCCTAGTAGCTATACACTCGTCGTCACCAATACCGTAACAGGTTGCGTGACCACGGAAATCATTTTGGTAGAGGACGTTGCGCCATTCGATATGTCTGCTAGCGATATACCTGATTGCCTTAGTGACGCAGACCTACGGGTTTCTTTATCAGGAACGATGGTACCAACGGCAGTGGATATTTATATTATTGATGTGTTTGGAGATACAATAATCAACCAACCTAATACCTCTGTACCTCCAACCCTGATCAATAATATACCTGCAGGAACTTATCAGGTAAGTGTGCAGGAAGTTGGTGGTTTCGGTTGTATCCAAACTGAT
The DNA here is from genome assembly GCA_019192485.1 of Cyclobacteriaceae bacterium HetDA_MAG_MS6. Classification (GTDB taxonomy): domain Bacteria; phylum Bacteroidota; class Bacteroidia; order Cytophagales; family Cyclobacteriaceae; genus MS6. The sequence continues at coordinate 2,870 of JAHCMJ010000335.1, forward strand.
ACCGTTCAGGTTGTAGACGAAATACCGGCTGACAACGAATGCTTACCAAAGATTGTGGCACCAAATGCCTTCAGTCCCAACGAAGACGAGCTTAATGAGTTATTTTTTGTATTCCCAAATCCATTTGTGGATACTTTCCAAATCTTTGTTTACACTAGATGGGGAGAACTCGTATACTTTTCCGATGATCTCAATTTTAGATGGGATGGGTCTTTCGATAACAAAACGCTCCCAGTGGGAACATATGCCTACATTTTGAAGTTTACCAGTAATGTGGATCCTGAAATAGGTGTCATAGAACAATATGGCTCAATTACACTGATCCGATAACATTGCATCATGTCTTTTTTTGATCAGGTATATAAATCAATTTTCAAGAAGGAGCCCGCCGGTCAGCCCAAAACCATCTTGCATGAGGTGCTGATGCGTAGCAGTAGCTTTCAGTCTGCTTATAGAAATTGGAAAGCTGAAGAAAAATTTTTGGAGTTGTGCAATAGTATCTATGCCTCCTATCAGCTCAAGCAAAAGGGTGTGGAGCAGGATCCGAACGTTCACGTCCTGGATTCTAGCTACTCTAACGGATTGGCTATTAGCCACTCAGCCGCATTTGGTAAATATGATTTTCAATACCTCATGGACTGGTTTTCTGAAGAGATCAAATCCTTAGGCTATCGTGTTTCTAATCTTGATGTTCTCATCACAGACAAGGGTAAGTATACTGAAACCATCGAGAAAAGCTATCTAAAACCAAAAAATGGCACCACTACACCGCTAGATCAGCAATATGGCAATATCCTGATCCAATATGTGGCCATTGATGATAAACCAAGCTATCTCAAGTTGCAAGCCAATGTTTACAATGACAGGCTATACAAACCGGCATTGCCTTTCGAAGAATTAACTCAATTCCTATTCGTGCGTTAAAGTAGAAGATTATGAGAAAATACCCCTTTATACTCGTCGTAGAGCTTATCATGCTGTTCATTATTTTAAGTACTTACAGCAGTCAAGCTCAAAGTTTTCTACCGACAAAATTAAAAGTCACAGTAATTGATGGACTGGGTAATTTCGTGGAAAAAGCAGAGGTAAAGCTCTTTCTTTCCAAGGAGGATTATATGAATAGTGTAAACCCCGTCTTCGAAGGCAAAACCAATGCTAAAGGTCAAGTGGTCTTTAAAAAAGTCGAACCCATCTCCTATTTCATAGATGCCAGAAAAAACAAACTCAATAATGACGGGGAAGGCGTACAAATACAGGAACTCCAAGAGGGCCGCATCAATAAGATCAATACGGTCATAGAGTAAGCTATTTCACGCTTACCAGTACCAGGGCATAAGCCACCACCATAAACCAAAATTTAAAGTTGACCACTTGGGGAATTACCCCTAGTTCCATTAGTACAAGTGCCAGGACGATAATTACAGAGACAAGACGAAGGATATTTCTAGTGCGGCGGGTCATGAGTCTTAATTTTCTTGTTGCAGGCTTAAATATATTCATGCTCTCGGATAAATTCCGCTTTCTGGCGATACTTGCAAACACTAAGTGTCAGAGATAGGTAAAAATATTGATCGAGCTGCAGAATTACTCCATGAAGACCGTATCATCGGACTACCGACAGAGACCGTCTATGGATTGGCGGGGAATGCGCTATCCGAAGAGGCAATTCTCAAGATCTTTAAAGTCAAAAATCGACCAAAATTTGACCCTCTTATTGCTCACACCAATTCGATTGAAAAAATTCAAGAAGTAGTTCAAGATTTCCCCGATAAGGCTTTAAGGGTAGCGGAAAAATATTGGCCTGGCCCTGTTACGCTTCTATTGCCCAAAAAATCAAGTATTCCTGATCTACTTACATCCGGTT
>JAHCMJ010000336.1 GCA_019192485.1 Cyclobacteriaceae bacterium HetDA_MAG_MS6
TACCTGGTTAACAGATCAAGCATTTAAGAATAATGCAAGCATCAAACTATTTCTAGAATTCAAATCCATACTTGAGGCCAGAGCTAAGGACTTTGAAAGTCAGTTTGGTGTAGTTCCGACCTTCAAAGCAGTGCTCTGCGTTGGAGATGTATTGTCTTCCGTTTCGGGGAATATGGAAAAAAGAAAAGCTTTTTATGGCCAACCACTACACCAGGCATCTCGAATGCTCGGCGTTTGCAAGAGATATTCGCAGGATTTTGTTTGCACAGAATCTGTCAAAATGAAATCAAACGGTCAGGAAATAGCTTTTAAACTACTAACCAGTAAAGTACTGAGAGGCGAGCAAGTACCTTCTAAGCTTTATGCAGTTTCTGAAAAAAGATGTTGAAAGCCTAAGATTGCTATAGTATCTGCTTGAGATAGATCGCACCGAATTCTTGTTACCATTACAGTTGGCAGGAATAGCAATATTCAATTTAGCTTTTCGGAAAGATTGATATTTACTATCATGAGTTTGATTATTACCATTTTCAGAGTGGTAGGCGATTGAATTTTGCCTAAAAAACTATGAATATCTTATTTTGGATCGCACAAATTTTGCTAAGTGTCATTTTCACGTTAGTAGGTTTTATGAAAGTTTCACAGCCAATATTGAAGTTGAGCAAGAATATGGGTTGGGTCAACGACTTCCCTACCCTCTTTGTAAGAGGACTAGGCTTTTTGGAGATCATCATTGGCCTCTTAATTTTACTACCCCGTTTGATTAAAACTTTGCCTATGTCACTGATGACCTATGGTGGCTATGCTATTGTAATCATAATGGTAGGTGCTGTGGGGGTACATATCAAAAGAGGAGAGTTTAGCACTGTCATCATGAACTTAATTATCCTAGGACTCACGGCATTTGTACTCTATAAAGCTAAATCCTTGACTTAAAACAAACTTTGAAAGCGGATATCCCCATATTTTCTCCTCCCCAGGTAAGGAAGAAATTCCTCAAAGACGACAAAGCTCTGGATAATAAGCTGAGAGGCGATATATCACTTTTCAGTATTTCCAGGATCGAAGAGATACATCCTTATCTAAGCTTACCTAATAAGCCATTTCGAAATACGGCCCACGGGTTCATCCTGGTTTTGTCAGGCGCTGTGCAAATGAATATTGACGTGATGAGTCAAACTTTGAAGCAGAACATGCTTACATTTACCCCAGCCGGACAAGCCAATAGCATTGAAGCCATCAGCCCGGAGACGACAGGTTTTTTTGTCACTTTTCATGAGCATTTCTTCGACAACTCACAACTTGCGTCCGGTTTAAAAAACTTCTCCGATCTCCTCAACCCGGATAATTTTCCCTTGTTCCAGTTGGCAGGCGGGCTCTATGAGAGTATTTTATCTATCTGCAAGAGGATGATCTATCTTTATCATGAATCAGAATCAAACCTCTTTCTTATCAAACACTATTTACTTACTGTACTAAGTGAACTCAAGCCTGTCTTTCAGGAAAAAAGAAGAGCCGCAACTGAAAGTTCTTCGCGACTGGTAACGGAATTTAAAAATGCACTACTCGAGAACATAAAAAGCAACCCAAAGCCAGCAGATCTGGCAGAAATATTGAATGTGAGTATTAACCACCTAAACAAAGTCCTCAAATCAGCTACCCAACTGTCTACCAGTGAATGGATCGCCAAAAGGCAGATCATAGAAGCTCAAATATCATTGAAACATTCCAATAGCTCCGTTGCCGAAATAGCGCATCACCTTGGCTTTGATGATCCGTCGTATTTCTCAAAATTCTTTCGTAGGCATACCAAGGTGACACCAAGTCAGTACAGAAGAGAGTGACTTGGTGACATATTTTGAACTGTATCGATCAATCGGAGTAAGCGTTTATCATAATTATGGCATTTTCAATTTAAAGGTTGGCCCCTTTATTAATCCGCTTTGATTGAGTGCAATAGGGATCATAGGATTGATTCATACCATTTTATGATTGTTTTGTTCTGAAAAATCATCTTGATGTGATTGAAATTTGCAACAGTAAAACTCAATCATTGCAATATGTATCCAACATTACTTGCCGTACACAGCATCTTAAGATGGATAGTCCTCTCCAGCATCGTTTTTGGCATTTACACCAGCGCCGAGGGACTCATTTCTAAAAGAGCATATACTAGCATAGATCAGATCACAAGAGGTGTGACCAGTGGCATATCCCATCTTCAACTCCTGATAGGTCTTTTGCTTTATGCTTCAGTAAGTCCAATCACCAGGTCATTTCTTGAAAATGGGGCGCAGGGCAATGATCAACTCCTTTTTTTTGGTGTATGGCATGCTGCAGCCATGATCGCTGCTGTTGTGATGATTACCATTGGTGCAGCTGTAGCCAAGAGAGCAGCTACTGATCAAAAAAAGTTTAGGGTTACTTTGATATGGTTCACCGTGGCACTACTCACGATCTTAAGTGCCATTCCCTGGTTTAGACCATTCTTGAGGGCTTTTTGATATGTTGGGAGCTTTCAAAACACAGTTAGGACGGTTTCGATTAGCCGCTTTTGCAGAAGGCAGTACCTTACTTATTCTCGTTTTCAGCACCCTACCACTCAGGCTCATATTTGATATCACCGAGATCAGCAAAGTGATGGGCCCTATACATGGCATGCTATTCATGGTATACGTTTTTCAGGCTATTCAGATCAAGATCGAAAAAGCCTTGCCGCTAAAGAGCTTACTCATCCTATTAGTAGCGGCTTTTGTCCCTTTTGGCACTTTCTATGTTGTTCCGCGAATGATTAGAAAACACAGTGATGACAATTGAAGTATTCAGGACTGATGTGACATCAGAAAAACAAGCATCTGAAGTTAGAGATGTGCTATCGAAAAAATTGGGTTATGAGCACATTGCCTTTGATTTGGAGGATTGTGACAGAATATTGCGGATAGAAGCTGAAAGCATCTCCAATCAAAGCGTGATAAGTCATTTGGCTAGGCTAGGTATAGTTTGTAAGGTGCTACCGGAGTAAGTTCCAGACAATAATTTGTAGAAACACATCTTTACACTATCCAGGTTAACGCTTTATATGGCTATAACTTTACAGTATACATTTCAGAGGGAGGAACAGTCATGAATCAGTTTGTAATCTTTGCTTTCGTTACATTATTAATACTAGCATGCCAAAAAAGCTCAAACGATGAAAATTCAACTGGGGCTAAGGAGTTATTTGTATCCCGACACGTAGGTAACAGGTTATCCATTATCGAAGAGGGTGATTTATCTCCAAAGATCCGTCTGGATAGCTTATCTAAGTATTCCTATCTCTATGCAGTTGGTCCTCTTGGCGGTTTGAAAGGAGAAGTGACCATTTACAATGGAGAAGTTTCTTGTTCAACGATACTAAACGATCAGCCCAAAGTAGATACCGTGTTAAGTAATAAAGTAGCCATTTTTTTGGCCTACGCAAATGTATCTGAATGGAACGAGGTAGATCTCAAGGATCAAATATACAATCAAGCCCAAATTGAAGCTATCGTCAAACGAGAAGCCGAAGCACAGAATAAATTGACAGAGAACGCTTTTGTATTTCGATTAGAAGGAGTAGTCGATTCGATGCATTATCACATTATTTACAAATCATCAGACACTCCTCATAATAAATTTGAACACCATAAATCCAAACGAAAATTCATACTGAAAGATCAACCAATCAAAATTGTCGGTTTTTGGGCAGATGCGACAGGTGAAGGTGTTTACACTCACCCAGGTAAGCGCATTCATCTTCATTTTATCAATGCAGACAATAGCACCTCTGGTCACATTGACCAAATCACGCTGAAACCCGAAGCTAAGCTCTTCTTACCCAAATAGGTCTCTTTTGCATTTGTAATTCTATCTATCAACTAGTGCATCTATTTTGAAATTGCTTTGTGTTTCAGGGACAGATTCATGAGTGACTTATAGCTTAGGATTTATACTTCCGCTTAAAGTGTTTAACCTCTTTCACCATTTTCCCAAACCGTTTTCCTTGCCTGTTTTGCTCGTGTTTACTCAACTGAAACCTCTCCTGCTCCTTATATAGCTTTAGATAGTTGTCATAAATCAAAGGATCAAGGTCCCCTGTCTGGTAAGCCTCAATAACTGCACAACCTTTCTCTCGTATGTGGGCACAATCTAAATAACGACAATCTTTCGCAAGCCTGTCAATTGCTGGAAATTGCGTAGCAAAATCTCCATCTTCTTCATATCCAACACCAAACTCTCTCATACCTGGAGTATCAATGATTATGGATCCATTATCAAGTAATATCAAATCTCTCGTAGTCGTAATATGCCGACCCTTGCCCGTAGCATGACTAACAGATCCTACACTCCTACTCTTGTGGTTTTGAAGCGCATTCGTTAACGAACTCTTACCTACACCTGATGAACCTATCAGGGCGCTTGTGGTACCTTTGGTAAAAACCTCCTCTGCTAAAACTTCAACTCCCTCTCCCGTCGTGGTACTACAGAAATAGGGTTGTATGTTTCTCTGCAAACGCCTGATCGACTCTCGATAAAAGACTTGATCCTCTATGAGATCACACTTGTTGAGAATGACTATAGGTTTAATCCTGCAAATTGTAATCTGAACCAGGTATCGTTCCAGTCTATTCAGATTAAACTCCTGATCAAGACCTTGTACCACAACCACCTGATCAAGATTGGTGG
>JAHCMJ010000337.1 GCA_019192485.1 Cyclobacteriaceae bacterium HetDA_MAG_MS6
TATTAAGGTACCAGACGTCTGATCAAACTGATAGTAAGCCCTTAGGGCCGACTCCGTTCCTGGGTTTGATAGCACACCGTAAAGGTGGTCTTTAATTTCGCTCTCCGACCGGGCAGACTTCCAGATCCTGAGTTCATCTATTTCAAAATCTGAGGGCCCCTCTATGCCACTTCCGTTGGCCTCTCGTGCTCCGATGTACAATGGATTGCCAGATGCAAAATTGACTTGTCCCGAGGATGTACCTACTTCATCCGCGATACGGCCATTGAGGATCATTTGCATCTTCAAATTGTTCGGGTCCCACACTCCTGCAAAATGGTACCAGGTATTGGTTTGTATTACAAAAGGAGCGTTAGTATTGTACTCATTACCCAGAAAATCACGAATCCCAAATCGAAGTGTATCATCTGCTACATATACTTGAATAACATCCTGGTCACTTGATGATCCTCCATTTCCGTATTTAGCGAGTAAGAAATTATTGCCTCCTTGGATGCTGTTCATTTTAAACCAAAACTCAGCAGTATAGCCTCCTAAGCCAGGGTTGAGACTGGTATCATCAGGAATGTCTATGTAATCACTTATACCATCAAATGAAAGTGCATTGGAAGGAACATCTGCCAAGATGGTGTACTGTGCTGCCGCAGCGTTGCCATTGCCAGTAAGGTCCGTGACGACGCCCCCGGCAATATCGATTGTGACGTTTCCATCTGCAAAAGGAGTGATATCCACTGTAAATACAGTGCCATTGGAAGCGTTGAGGTTGGTAGGTATGCCATTGCCAACTGTGATATCAGAAAGCTCCAGGCCAGCTACTTCCTCACTGAAGGTGATCGTGGCGGTAAAGGGCGAAGAACTCGTTGGCCCAGGATCATCCGGACTAGTGATGCTGGTGATGGCAGGTGGATTTGTGTCTAAAATGCCACTAGGACCGATGTCGTGGTCCGTAATCACCCAGTCCTCCAAATTTTCCATATTGGTTAGATTCCCAGCATTAGATGCCGCGAGATCACCTGCACTAATCGAGCCGGGTCCATCACTCATTTGGTAGTAAAGTTCCAAGCCAGGTTCGCTGCCGGTAAGCTCTACATCCTTGAAAGCCAGAAGCTGGGATGGTTCTCTTACGGTACTCCAGACACGTATTTCATCTATTGAGCTATTTGAATATGCCGACAGGTCCATTTTGGTACCTAAGTACATCAAGTTAGAGCCGGTGTTGAGTGTTTTCGGTTGAGCACTAGTAGGGGTCTCGATGCCATCCACAAAAGTTCTCACTATAGAGCCATCATACGTAATAGCCAGATGATGCCATTGAGCATCAGTAAATTGATATCCTGTATTGTAGTCGTCTAGCTCTCCGTAAAAGTTGAGCTCATCGTTATTTAGGAAAAAACCAAAGCCTTGCGACATGGCTTGAGTACCTAAAGTAATCGGGTGGGTAACTCCGGAGTTAGTACCATTGCGATACCACAACTCTACAGTCCTAGGAGCAGCACCTATTATAGGGATGTTAGCCGTGGATACGACATACTCGTTGACTCCATCGAAATTTAAACCATAGTTGATATCGGAAAATGCCGTAGACGCCACCCAGTTGGAAGTAGCTCCGGATAGTAGAAACCCACTGGCTCCGGCGTCTCCCGAGCCATCATTCAAGGTGCCGTTATTACTATTCCCTGAGATATCGGAAAGTGTTGTAATCCCTGAGTTGTTACCGCCAGCTGTTCCTGAGTTGAAGTCATAGGAAGCTACCAAGCCTGTACCTGAGTTCAGGGAGTTATCTGCGTTTTCTAATATTTCATTGGCTGTGCGGGCTGTATTCCAAAATCTAACCTCATCCAAAAGTCCATCAAAAGGAGCCCCTTCAATAGCCGGTCGCACAGGATTATCTCCAAGGTACATGGTTCCACTATTATCCGCAGCATCACCAACCGCAGACACGGATATGTTTTCTACTCCGTTAATATAAATCCGGATATCAGAGCCGTCATAAGTTGCTGCAACATGAGTCCAGGCGAGAGAGCGAATACTATCAGTAGTACTCAATGATCCTACACCGAACAGGCTGAACGTCAGGGTACCGTCAGGATTGTACGTCAGGAACTTGTCCTCCAAGCCACTTGTCCATTTGTTGAATATAATGGATGCAATTGCCTGCTGACTTTTAGGGTATACCCAGGCCTCGAAAGTAAAGGTCGTTCCTATGTCGAATACCGGTCCATTGCCGAGATCGACGACATCATTTACCCCATCAAAATCAAGTGCATTTTCTTGCGCCTGAGTAATAGTATAAGAGAAAAGGATCAGCAGGAGAGCTGAAAATGTGGCTAGGTTTGGCATTTTCATTTTCGAATCGGACGGTTGTGCGGTTAGGTCTCAATTCAATCCATGTCAGCCAAATATCGAGTGAAATTTGATGCTACTAATACCATTGTCTATAGCATTCTTTGAGAATTGCTTTTATCCAATATTTCATCAATAAAATACAATCCTCGGCAAATTAAACCAGCACATACTTGGCCGAATAGAGTGTGAAAGTAAGAAATGCAAAAAGTAGCCTGATTAACATCATGTGTGAACCGGAATAGAAGCGTGTGATCGGGAAAAAAACGGAATGAACCGATCTAACTTCAAACAGGCAGCATTTTGAGGTAAAAAAACCTAACTTTCCTCTTTCAATCGCGGTTTGCCCTGTTTGACTTTTTTATTTGCCCGGAAGCAAAAAAATTAGTTATTTTATATTTTGTATTAAAAAAATCTAATCTACCATGGTTCGCATATCCGCCACCATCGCGCTGATTGCCTTGCAATTCGCCGCTTTCGCCCAATACCAATTTGAGTCCAAGAAAGCTGAAAAGCTCTACAACAAGCTTGAGGAGTACTATGCTGAAGCTGATTACGAGGGTATCCTCAAAAATCAGAATAACATTGAGGAATTATACCTCACTAAAGAAGATACCTTAGCAGCGCTTATGTATTCCTTTTTGGCGGAATCAGAGTTGATGCTCAACAGTGATGTGAAGAAGAGTATTGAGCTCTATGAAAAGGAGCTTGCTCTGCGCAATAAAGTCCTAAAAGGTGACTTTGAGAAGAAGGACTTGCTATTCAACATTGCCTCCTTAAAAGATGAATTAGGGCTCTACAACGAAACTGAGGAGCTGTATCTGGATATGATTGCTTCCGATGAAAAGGAATACGGCAGTAAAAGCAAACAATACTATGAATCCAGCTATGCATTGGCAGATCGCTATTTCCAGACTCAGGAAATAGACAAAGGACAACCGCTAGTCAGGAAGCTGCGCAGATTGGTAGATAAAAACTCCTACGAAGAAGCCATGGTCCTTAAGCTATCAGGTGACTTCAAGGGTCTACAAGGACAATACAAAAAAGCAGAAGAGGAGAAACTGAAAGGATTGCGGATCCTGGAAGAAAATGGATTGGAGGCATCTCTTGAGTACGTCTTCAGCCTCAATAATCTCGCGACTGTTTACCTGGAAGCAGGCAAGATTCCTCTGGCAGAGGAGGCGATGCTAAAGGCCATAAGCATTATTGATCGACTCCAAGGGGAGCACGAGGACTTAAAAGCAGCCCTAAATGGAAACTTGGCCCAAGTCTATTATGAGTTTGGCAACTATGGGCAAGCCGAAGAACTATATGATGAAATACTGGAGACCGAGAAGGAGTTTTATGGTGAGGAATCTGTCGACTATGGTTTCACTTGTTACAATGTGGCGCTCAACTACCTTTTTGGTGGCAACTACAGTAAGTCACAAGAGTACAATGAGAAAGCCACTGCCATCTTTGCCAATACACTTGGTGAGGAGAGTACAGACTACGCCAGGTCCATCAATGCTATGCTCATTCTCCAGGTAAAGAAGAAAAACAAAGAACTAGGACTCAAATATGGTCAGCAGGCCATTGGGCTTTACAAGAAAGTATTTGGAAACAATAATCCAAACGCCGCATTTCCCGTTTTCTACCTGGCCAATATCCACCAGATATTTGACAACCTGGATGAGGCTGAAAAACTACATAAAGAAGCCTACAACCTGTGGCGGAAAAGCTTAGGAACCAATCACCCTGACTTCGCGCTCAGTGCTAACAAGTTGGCTACACTCAACTGGAAAAAAGAGGACTACAAAACGGCCCTTGAATATTATGATCAAGTATTTGAAAACTATACCAACAGGATCAATGCTTACTTCCCTGTACTAAGCGAAGAGGAAAAATCAAAATTCTATTACAACAGTCTGAAGCCCGCTTTCGAACAGTTCAACTCTTTTATCGTTGAGACAAGCCCTGATCAGAAAGAGCTTATCGGCCGAATGTACGATCTCCAGCTGACGACCAAAGGGATCATCATGTACGCCACCAACAAGGTGCGAGAGAGCATTGTCAATAGTGGTGATTCCGTCTTGATCGATAAGTATGAAACCTGGATCGGCCAGAAGGAGCAGCTTGCCAAACTCTACAGTGCAAGTGACCTAGATCTTGATGAGCGAAATCGTAAAATAGACTCGCTAGGAGAATCTTCTAATGCGCTAGAGAAAGAATTGAGTAAGCTTTCCGGAGTATTTGCTCAGACTTTCACCAACAGGGAGTTAACCTGGCGAGATGTGAAAGCCAAGCTGAAACCGGGTGAAGCCGCGGTGGAGATCATTCGATTCCGGGATTTCACGCCTGATTCCTCTG
>JAHCMJ010000338.1 GCA_019192485.1 Cyclobacteriaceae bacterium HetDA_MAG_MS6
TTTTGGATTAAGTCAAAGTTGCCAGAATTAACAATAGAATTAAAGGAGCCTGTTTTGGGATGAAAATAGTCGACTATGTAGTAGCTGGTAATATGGTGGTGTCTTATCGAAGCAAGAGGATCATCCTGGCCCAGAATTCTAAATAACTCGCCGGCAGAACTCATTTGCTTTTTGGAATTGGAAATCAAAGAATCAAGTTGAGCAATATCCTGATCCAAATCCTCAAGAAAGGATCGGAGATATTCCTGTTCTGATCTTCTATCCTTTCGACCTTGTGCCCAGTTGTTGAGTGAAAAGGCGATGGTGATGCCGATGATTACTACAATCAACTCTATGAAATGGGTTCTCCATTGAATTTTTTGTTTGACCATTTTTTTGAGAGCTTACCGCACTTCTAATTTGCGAAGTTTTTTCAAATTCTTATCAAGTCTTTTCAGATGATGTTCGTTGTTCAATTCTTCTCGCCTGGTAAGGAGGGCTTCTCTGAAGTCATTGATGTGGCTAGAGCCTACTACCACCATAAACTTTTCGGTGTATTGACCCAACTGGTTGGGTGGTGCCGAAAATATTTGCTCCATAACCAGATGTAGTATGTTTTCTTGTTGCTCAGGAATTGTATATACACTACATAAAATGGAGAAACCGTGGTCCTTAGCAACGATTGAGGTGGTCATGGCATCCAATATCAAGGTGAGATGTGGGACAAGCAACTGAGGGCGGATATCACTGATATTATGTAAAGCGATCATGCTGGCAAATACCTGCCGAGAAACATTGCTTTGAAGCGTATCTACCAGGAAATCCACTTTTTCGACGAGCATTTCCGGTGCTAATTCACTAAGTGCAGTCAGTACTAAAACTGCGTCATTGGCCAATGGTACTTTTGGTTTTTGCCCGAGAAAAAAGATTAATTCATCTAGTAATTGACCATCTCGTGTCCTCGCAATTTCTTCTGCGAATTCTTTATTAGGACCCTGATCACGGCGATTTTGAGAGGATGCAAGTCTGCTACTAATGTCCATAGCTTGCTGATACTGTTAATCAAATAATTCCAATTGCGCTGGAAGCAGCTGAAAGCTTTTGCGATGTAGCGGGGTGATCCCTTGCTCCCTTATCGCATCACGATGCGCACGTGTCGGGTAGCCAAAATTTGTTTCCCAGCTATATCCAGGGAAATCGATTGCTCTTTGACGCATAAGTTCATCTCTGTAGGTTTTAGCTAGTATTGATGCCGCAGCGATACTGTAGTATTTCCCATCACCTTTGATAATACACTCATGTGGTATTTCGTTATGAGGTTTGTATCGGTTGCCGTCGATCAGCAATAATTCTGGTTTCATATTCAGCTGATCGATGGCTCGATGCATTGCCAGATAAGAGGCATTGAGAATATTGATTTCGTCAATCTCTCCGGGCGATGCTACGCCGACACCATAAGTAATGGAAGAACGGATTACCTCTTTTCTTAATTCAAATCGCTGTATCTCAGTTAGCTGTTTAGAGTCGTTTAAGACATTGTGCGAAAAATTTTTTGGTAGAATAACCGCGGCTGCTACCACTGGTCCAGCAAGACAACCTCGCCCAGCTTCATCACATCCAGCTTCAATTTTTTCTTTTTCAAAAAACGGTTTTAACACTTTTTGAGATTAATTAACTCAAGTAACTTAAAAAAAACCGGACACCAAAGTTAACTTATGGCAATTACATGTTGTCTTTATCCAGAACTCAAAACAATCAACCTAATTCATGAAGAAATTAATTGGCCTATGGGCTATTACATGCTACACAGTCGTTCAACTACACAGTCAGGAACTTACCCAAACGATCCGAGGCAAAATTGTAGATAGCCAATCGGAGTCTCCGTTAATAGGGGCCACAGTAATAGTGGTGGGTACTGACCCCATTCAAGGAACTGTCACGGACCTCGATGGTGAATTCTCCATACCCGATGTCGTTGTCGGCAGGCATGATATCAGAGCAACATTTGTAGGGTATGAAGAGGCCAACTTGCCAGGTATTTTGGTCGGTTCCGGGAAACAACCATACTTAAATATCAAGCTCAAAGAATCATTCACGCAGATGGAAGAAGTAGTCATAGTAGCTTCGGAGCAGTCGGCGGGTGAGCCTCTGAATGAATTGGCAACTGTGAGTGCCTTATCATTCAGTGTGGAGCAGACTAGCAGGTATGCTGCTACCTTTAATGACCCAGCAAGAGCTGCTCAGGCCTTTGCCGGGGTGTCTACCGGTGGGGACGATATCCTCAATGAAATTGTGATTCGAGGCAACTCCCCCAAGGGGTTGTTATGGCGTATTGAGGGGGTGGAGATTCCGAATCCCAATCACTTTTCCGACGTTGGTTCCTCCGCAGGAGGTATCAGTATGCTGAGTAATAGTATGCTGGCAAATTCCGATTTTTTCACTGGTGCTTTTCCCGCTGAATACGGTAATGCCTCTTCTGGAGTTTTTGACCTCTATCTGAGAAATGGAAATAATCAGAAGAATGAATACGCTTTTCAGGCTGGTTTTCTGGGGTTAGCTGCGGCTGTAGAGGGCCCTTTCAAGCAGGGAGGAGATGCTTCCTATCTGGCCAATTACCGCTATTCTACACTAGCCCTCTTTGATGACATTGGAGTGAAAATTACCGAAGAAAACGAGGATATTGTGTTTTCTGACCTGTCATTCAAAGTAAATCTACCTACCAGGAAAGCGGGTGTCTTTTCTTTTTGGGGGCTTGGAGGCTTTAGCACTGATGATATAAAGGCCGATCCTGAAGTAGGGGCCTGGCTCAATGAAAGATCCCACAACAAGCTTGGGATTTTGGGATTGAATCATACCATCTACCTCAATAGAGATACCTACATAGAGTCCACCCTGACCGGTAGTACAAGGCTTACTCAATATGATGAAGATTCTCTAAAAGTACGTGCTGAGTTTGAGGAAGAGTTTACGGAGAGCGCATTAAGATTTTCTACCCTACTCAACCAAAAATTCAACTCCAGAAATACCTTGCGATCAGGATTCATAATCAGTCATCTGGATTATGACTTGCTATCAAGATTTTATGTGAGGGAGCTGGGCCGGTTGGTCACTGATGTTAATGATTCAGGAAATACTCAATTTCTGCAGGCCTATTCTCAATGGCAATTCAGGGCGACAGAAAAACTCACTATGAATACCGGTCTGCACTATTCACTTTTAGCACTTAATAACAACTATTCTGTTGAACCCCGTTTTGGGATGAAATATCAATTGCGTCCTAACGAGGCCTTGAGTTTGGGAGTAGGCATTCATAGCCGCATGGAGACACCGAGCATCTACCTGGGAGCTATAGACAATGGGAGTGGGATTTTGGCACAACCTAACAAAGACTTGGAACTGATGAAGGCAGCGCATTTCGTAGTAGGCTATGAGCGCTCGCTAGCTAACAATTGGAGATTTAAAGCTGAGGCCTACTATCAGCATCTTTACGATGTGCCCATCTTAGCAGGAGTAAATGAGGGTAGTCCCGCAGAGCCTTTTCAAGCATCTTTCAGTTTGCTTAATGTCAGTGACGGGATCGTAACAGGAGTGCTATCCAATGACGGAGAAGGTAGAAACTACGGACTGGAGTTGACGGCAGAGCGAAATTTGAGAAATGGATTTTATATGGTAGTCACCAGCTCACTTTTCGAATCTAAATACACACCGTTTGATGGGAAAGAACGAAATACCAGGTTCAATGCCAATTACTTGTTCAATGTTATTTCCGGAAAGGAGTGGAAAGTCGGGAAAGGAAGGCAAAATCTATTCAGTGTCAACTGGAAGTTTATTCTTTCTGGAAATAACCGATACATTCCAGTCGATCTGACTGCTTCTCGGCAGAACGGCGAAAATACGTTGGACTTCACCAGAGTTTATGATGAGAGTTTGAATGACTACTGGAGAATAGATCTTGGAGTACGATATGTTAGAAACAAACCAAAGGCAACGCAAATCATTGCCATCAACATACAAAACCTGACAGGTAGAGCAAACGAATCGGCCAGATTTTATGATGCATTTCAGGGGCGTATTATATCTGATACACAACTAGCCTTGTTTCCAAACTTAAGTTATCGGATTGAATTTTAGGGTAACTGACTACTCGGTTGTCTATACTAGTAGGAACCGACTTATAGTCAACATAAAGATGCAAGATCCTTTATGGCTATGGGGAATAGGGGAGTCCACGGGCTCCCTCTTTTTTTACTCAAATGATCATTCATAGCTTTTCTTGGTTTTTCGATCAGCATCATCTTGATGTTCTCAGGAATTGATCACTTTTGCGCCATGCAAAACCCATGGAAAAAGCAATCCGGCAAGGTTGTCTATGACAACCCTTGGATTACTGTAGAAGAAGATGTTGTAATCAACCCAGGAGGTGGTATTAGTCAATATGGCAAGGTACATTTCAAAAATTTTGCTTTAGGTATTATTCCACTTGATGAGCAACTCAATACATGGCTTGTGGGGCAATGGCGTTATCCCTTGCAAGCGTATTCCTGGGAGATTCCAATGGGAGGAGGATTAAAGGGAAAGTCAATTTTGGATTCGGCCAAGCGCGAACTGAAGGAAGAGACCGGTCTAACCGCTCTACGTTGGACGGAGATCATGAAAATCCATACATCCAATTCGGTAACGGATGAGGTAGGTTTTGTCTACCTGGCTGAGGAC
>JAHCMJ010000339.1 GCA_019192485.1 Cyclobacteriaceae bacterium HetDA_MAG_MS6
CTGATTGAAACAATACTGAGCGCCATACTCGGTGCGGGATGCTTTTTGTAAAAGACCCTCTAAGAGTTCTTGTTGTACATCATGAGGGTATTTCATGAAAAGCTCAATCTGATGAATGCGCTTTTTCATTACCCATGTCAATATGGAATTAAATAACTCCAAATTATATCTTCCTTTTCAACTCGAAATGCTTACCTAAATAGACTCGACGCACCTGTTCATCGGCCGCAAGTTCTTCCGCAGTGCCTGCTTTTAACAATTTGCCTTCAAACATGAGATAAGCTCTATCTGTAATAGAGAGCGTTTCATTCACGTTGTGGTCTGTAATCAATATACCAATATTTTTATCTTTAAGTTTAGCGACTATGCCTTGAATTTCCTCTACCGCTATCGGATCAACGCCGGCAAAGGGTTCGTCCAACAATACAAATTTTGGATCTACTGCCAGGGCTCTGGCGATCTCTGTCCTGCGTCGCTCTCCTCCTGAAAGGACCATCCCAAGATTTTTTCTTACATGATTCAAGCTAAACTCTTCAAGTAGGGCCTCCATCTTTTCCTTTTGCTCTGCTTTGGACAACTTGGTCATTTCCAAGACCGACAGGATGTTGTCCTCCACCGAGAGCTTGCGAAACACCGAAGCCTCTTGCGCCAAATAGCCAATTCCTCGTTTTGCACGCTGATACATCGGGAGCTCGGTCACATCCTCAGCATCCAGGTAAATGTGCCCATCATTTGGTTTGATCAATCCCACAATCATGTAAAAGGATGTGGTTTTTCCAGCTCCATTGGGTCCCAACAAGCCAACGATCTCACCTTGATTGACGCTCACAGAAATCTGGTTGACTACTATCCTCTTCTTATACTTCTTGATCAGGCTGTCTGCTCTCAGTTCCATTCGTTCAAAATTCCTGCAAATTAGAAATCATTTTTGATATCCTTAATGACCAGTTGAAGGCTTTTATTGCCTTGGTACTCGTTTTCTTCTATATGATAGACGATAGCAAAGGGGTTGTCCATTTTAAGATGCTCACTCCAAGTTCCCAGGCCAAATGCAATAGCCTCGAAAGTACCTGGTTGACCCTTCTGATAGACACTCAATTTCAAATGTTCCTCTTTAATCAGTTTTGGTGGGTTTCTAAGATATACTTCATTGCTAAGAAATGTGGGCTGCATATTTCCCGGTCCAAAAGGCGCCATTTGGTCCATGATGCTATTCGACTTGAAATTGATAAATGCAAAATCTACCTGTAAATCCACCTCGAGTCTTGGTGTAAGCTGATCGGGCTTTATACTATCAGCTACAACCTGATCAAATTTCTCCCTAAACGATTCAATGTTTTCCAGAGATAGTGTGAGCCCTGCGGCGTATTTATGGCCGCCAAACTTATCCAGCAGGTCGCTACAGGATGCAATAGCTTCATGCACATCGAAGCCATTTACCGAGCGAGCCGAGCCGGTTGCCATGCCATTGGACTCGGTCAAAATAATAGTGGGTCGGTAATAGTGTTCTATGCACCTGGACGCGACAATGCCTATGACACCCTTGTGCCAATCTGATTTGAAAAGAACGGTGCTGCTTTTAGGCGAATCAGATGCTTCCTCAGAGATCATTTCCAGTGCCTCCTCGGTGATAGACCGATCAAACTCCCGTCTATCGCTATTAGCCTGATTCAGTTGATCTGCAAAGGATTTAAGCTCGCTATCTGTGGTCGCAATCAGTAGTTTCACTGATTCTCTAGCGTGGCTGAGCCGGCCAGTTGCATTGATTCTTGGCCCTATGTAAAAAACAATGTCTGAGATGGATATTTTGGATTTCAAGGTGCTGACCTCCACCAGCGCCTTTAGTCCTGGGGACGGGTCGGCATTGATCTTTTTAAGCCCGTAATATGCCAGGATGCGGTTTTCACCTATCATCGGGACTATATCTGACGCAATACTTACTGCGATCAGGTCTAAGTAGGCAAAAAGCTGCGTCAGATCTACGGTATTTTGTATGCAAAATGCATGTAATAACTTAAATCCTACGCCGCAACCTGATAGCTCTTTGAATGGATACGCACAATCCGGTCGCTTGGGATCCAAAATGGCAAAAGCCTCGGGTAGTTCCGGACCTGGTAGGTGATGATCACAAATGATAAGATCGACATCAAACTTTTTGGACAGTTGAGCTTCGTCCATTGCTCTGATACCGCAGTCCAAAGCTATAATCAATGAAAAATCATGGTCATGAGCCCACTTCACTCCTTGTTCGGATATGCCATAACCCTCTGTGTATCGGTCTGGGATATAATAATCAATATGTTCAGTAAAGGATCTCAAAAAGGAATACATCATCGCTACGGATGTGGTGCCGTCCACATCATAATCCCCGTATATTAAAATTTTTTCCTGCTGATGGATAGCGTCACAAAGTCGGTTGACTGCTCGCTCCATATCTTTCATGCGAAATGGATCATGAAGATCCTTGAGTGATGGGCGGAAAAATTGACGGGCTTCGTTGAAAGTTGATATGCCTCTTTGTGATAGTAAAGCTGATAGTTTAGGATCAATCTGCAGAGACTTTGAAAGTTCGTTGACGACTTTCGTATCAGGTATTGACTTCAACTCCCACTTTTTGATCATGGGGAGGAAATTAATAAAGTCTTAACAGAAAAATTTGACCTGCCTAGATTAAATAAAATAATCCATATCCTGATCCACTAGGAAGTGATTTTGGAACCAATAATCATATACTTCGTATTCGATGAGCTCCCGTGATTCAGCGACTTCTTGATTGTTGGGAATCTGAATGAAGCTATCAGTGGACACCCAGCTGGAGAACATGCCAACCTGCTCAGTGGGGATGTCGGACATCAAAAGGAATTTGATCCCATCGGAATATCTGGGTGCTGCTTTGTGATCCATGATCAAAATATTATGCAAGCATACCATTTATTGATTACTAGCATGCGAATTACAGGTTAAATTATCTTTAACTCTAAGTCTATTTTTTTGCACCGACCCCCTAATTAATTACTCTTTTTTTCATCATAAACCCATTTAGTCCTGTATTTTTAGTGCTAGAGAAACATGGTCATGAAAATTTCACTAAGTGAAATATGGAATTTTATTGATTTGATTGGCAGAGAAGAGAAGGGCTGGTCTTACCAGCTATTGGCTGGTAATGTTGAGATATCTGCGATTGACCATGAGACTTTAAATGCGCTGAAGACTGACCCGGAGTATGACACGGAGTTACTGCCATCTATTTTTACTTTTCGTGAGATTTTGTGGCAGCCAGACGTATTCACCGAAGCCAATATGAGTCTGCCGGGTCTGAGGATTTTGAAAGCGTACTGCGAAGAATACGCTACAAATCTGGAAGGAAGCGATTCCAATGTCAATCAAGTATACAATCAACTGATTCTTGGGCTAGCAGCTAATTGTAGTCATGCCATTGAGGAATTGGAGGGGGGTAAAGTACCTGTTAGCAGGTCCTTGGGGACCTTAAGAAGGTATGCCTTTCCTATTATTAAGTTTTTTGTATACCACCCACAAAACCGTGTAGACTATTATAGGGATGCCGTTAATCGTCTGAACTATGCCGTAAAAATCATGCTTACTCAATTTCATGGCAGGTATACTGAACTCGAGGATCCATTTTGGATTGTCAATTATCAGCAAAAGAAGATACCTAAAGAATCTCCTGTTCCTTCCGAATAATACATTATCTCCTACTTTTGGCGACAAATTTTCCTGAAACAAAAACACTGAGCTTCTACAGCCGTTTCTGTGAGGGGGAAAGAAATAACCTAACCTTTTATGTCGGAAGAAATATCCCACAGACCATCAGATAAAACAAGATTTCTGATCAGAAATCTTATCAAAGGTCTTATTTGGTTGGTAATACTCGTAGGACTCTATTTGTATGCCAAGAAACACCTGGACTTCAGCTTTGAGCAGTGGTTAGGTCCAGTTTACGAACAACCGTCGGTTATATACTCCATATTCTTAGGCTCTGAGGTTATTTTTGGGATCATTCCTCCCGAGTTGTTTATGTTTTGGTCCTTGCGCAACGGTGATGTGCTGTTATATATCCAAAACATCCTGGCCCTTTCTGCGCTATCATATGTGGCAGGTCTTATCGGCTACTACATTGGATCACACTTTAATCGCACACAGCTTTATGTGGCTATGAAAAGAAACGTTTTTGGGAAGTTTGAGAAACACTTCAATAACTATGGCGGTTTCCTGGTAGTAGTGGCCGCGCTGACGCCCATACCTTTTTCAGGTATCTGCATGTTAGTGGGCGCAGTCAATTATAGCTTCAGAAGGTTTGTCTGGATTTCCATGATGCGATTTGTTCGCTTTTTCGCCTATGCAATCATCATCTGGGAGGCTAATATTTTAAATTAAAAAATGCGACAAAAAACCGGTGTATTGTTGGTGAATCTTGGCACTCCGGACTCGACATCTGTGCCTGATGTACGAAAGTATCTGAGAGAGTTTTTGATGGACAAACGAGTGATAGATATCCCATCAGTTCCTCGTTGGTTATTGGTCAACCTGATCATTGCTACTTTTCGAGCACCAAAGTCAGCGGCAGAGTATCGTAAGCTTTTTACGGATAGAGGATCACCTTTGAAGTATTATACAGAGGACCTTACCCAGCTAGTTCGAGAGGCATTGTCCGATAACT
>JAHCMJ010000340.1 GCA_019192485.1 Cyclobacteriaceae bacterium HetDA_MAG_MS6
AATATCCGATAGGATCAGGTCTACCTCATTTTCTTTTAGCCAAGGTACCGCCGCAGCCACGCTGTCTAACTTGACCTTAACTTTGACATCGGTATCAATTTTCTGAAGAGTCTTTTCTAAATCTTCGGCGGCAAGTATTTCGTCTTCAATGATTGCTACTTCTAACATTTCCTCTAGGTTGTTCCGATGAAATTACTATTTAATATTTAATAATGGAATTTTCGCCAGGTAAAAATCCTCCTCCTGATAGAACTCGGGTTGATCCTCAGTAAAAAAGCTAAAGCGCTTTCTTAAGTTAGCATGCCCAATACCGGTAGACTCTACCTTCCATGGCAAAGGCTGAAACTTATTCCTTACTACCAACCAGTCATTCTCAGCAAATATCTTAATAGCTAGTGGTTTCTCTTTTGTTGCCACATTGTGCTTGATCGCATTCTCAATAAGCAATTGCAATGTTGCCGAAGGTAGATGGTATCCCATATGGGGTTTCCCGATGTCATACTCAAAAAAGATGGCATCTTTAAATCTAACTCGCTGCAAATACAGGTAAGACTTCACAAACTCCAACTCGTCCTTTAAAACCACCAATTTGTTGCCTGTGTGATCTAAAATGTACCGATAATTGGCGCTCATTTGCTTGATGAAGTTTCGAGCATCATAGTTATCAGGCACCATGGCGTAGAGTACATTCAAACAGTTGAATAAGAAATGTGGATTGACCTGATTTTGAAGATTCATCAACTGGGCAGCTATCCGCTCCTTTTCCTGTATCTCATTTTGTAGCAGGAGCTCACGATTCTTCACTCTTAGCTGGTAAGTATCCAATGCTCTTTGGATCACAATTCGCATCTCATCATAAGACCATGGCTTATTGATGAAATAATATATATGTCCGTGATTGATCGCATTGATGACGGTCTCCATATCGGAATAGCCTGTCACCAAAATGCGCATGGCATTTGGTACCAAATTGATCGATTGCATCAAAAAAGTCACGCCAGACATTTGTGGCATTCGCTGATCCGTGAGGATCAGTGGCAAATCTCGATTTTTATCCAAAATCTCAAGTCCCTCCGCCCCAGAATTTGCGGTAAGCACTTCAAATTCTCTACGAAAAGCAGACCTGAAATAATTGAGGTTCCCTTCCTCATCGTCTACATACAGGACTTTGATATCCTTCACATTTATAAAGAGTTATTAGCTAATGCCGCGATTTTTAATGAGGTACAAGATAAGAGAAAAGCCTACAACGAAAACCAAAAGCGTAGTAAAAACAACCAGCTCCTCAGGATGTTCACCTGTATCATTTTTCATCAACATGATGACTATCCCTAAAACGGCCAGGAGGAGGCCCCCAAAAAAAGATGCTTTGCGTAAAAACTTGGTCATTATTCTAAATTACTTAGCTGATTGATAGATATCCAAAAACTAATATAAACCAAGCTGACTGATCCCACATGACTTTATTGAAAATACTGAGTATTTCATATCCCCAACCTTCAACGAACTTCACTTTTTATCGTAATTTGATAGCATGAATAGTTTATTAAAATTTTCGGTGGCACAAGAATTGTAATGTAATTTTTAAGATTGAAATCACTAATTTAGATTTATGACATTTCTCCTCAAGTACTTTATATTACCCCTTTTGATTGCTTCTCCGATGGATAAGTCGGTCGTCACAATAGCCAGCCAGGAAGAAATTAAGATTCTGATCGAGCGTCATAATTATTGGAGGGCGGAGGTTGGTGTGGGGCCGATCACATGGTCAGAGGAGATGGCAGTGGAAGCCAACAAGTGGGCACTCGAACTCAAAAAGAACTGTGGATTCTATCACAGCAAAGGCAAATACGGTGAAAATCTATGGAAAGGAACCACAGGAGCCTATCCTACATCTTACGTCGTAGACGCCTGGGGTAGCGAAAAAGCAGACTACAAATACAAGTCCAATAAGTGTAAAACCGGAAAGATGTGTGGCCACTATACTCAAATCGTCTGGAAGAATACCACCAAAGTCGGTTGCGCTAAGATTGAATGCGATGGCATGACTACTTGGGTATGTGAGTATGATCCACCTGGTAACTGGGTTGGCCAAAAGCCCTATTAGAAGAAGCTTTTCAATTCATTCTAAGTAAATTTTCCGTCAGCAATATGAAACTTCACCTCACCTTACTTTCAATCTCATTTTTTGGATACTCGAGTTACGCTCAAGAACAATGGGCTGCAGCAAAGGGGGCAATACTTTTTGATGGCTATGATCCCGTCGCTTTTTTTGATAGTCAAGTAGTTAAAGGCTTAGACGCGTATTCCACCTACCATGAGGGACGTCGTATTCTTTTTTCCTCCCAAGAGAACGAAAAGAAATTCGAAGAAGATAAAGAGAAGTACTTTCCAGCCTATGGAGGATGGTGCGCAATCGCCATGGTTGATGGCACTTTCGTCGTGCCTGATTACACGCTTTACAAAATTCAGGACGACCAGTTGCTCTTCTTTTCTGTTAGGGCATTTTTCAATGGGCTCACCGCATGGAACAAGGATGCCATGAGCAACAAAGTGAAAGCTGACCGGAACTATTTAGGGATTTTTAAATGACTTCACTCATACTTCAAAGTCTCTACCGGATTGATCCGGGATGCTCGATAGGCATGGTAACTCACAGTTAGCATGGAAACCAGGAAAGTAAGTACTCCAGCGGAAACAAACGGCCAGACTACAATAGTAATGCGATAAGCAAAGCTGTCCAACCAGGAATCTAACAGCAAATAGGCCAATGGTGCAGACAGACCAAATGCCAAAAGAATTAACCACATGAATTCCTTCGAAAGCAGCATCAGTATTTGGCTTGAGGCAATTCCTAATACCTTACGTATGCCAATCTCCTTTGTGCGCTGCTCGACACTATAGGTAGCCAACCCAAAAAGCCCAAGACATGCTACTAAAATCGCCAAAACCGAAAAGATGATAGTGACCTTTGATAGGTTTTGCTCAGCTTTGTATGACTGTGCAAGCTTGTCATCTAGGAAGAAATACTCAAAGGGACGGTTTGGGATAAACTTCTTCCAACTGTTCTTCATGTGAGCCACACTTTCCACAAAATTATGACCGTCCAATTTTATAGCCACATATTTGATAAATAGTTCGAAAGCACGAGGATTAAGGTCAAGATTTAAAACAAATGGAGAGATCGAGTGATGCTTTGAAAGGAAGTTGAAGTCTTTGATAACGCCAACAATATGACCTCTATGTCTGGAAAAATGAAATGGCTTTCCTATAGCCTCTTCAGCAGAACTCCACCCCATGCTGGCCACTAATTGCTCATTGACAACGAGAGCCAATGAATCATCTGTCACAAAAGATTGATCATAAGTCCTACCTGCAGCAAGTGGTATATTGAAAGTCTCTATAAAATCGTGCCTAACATGAAAATGTGGAAATGGGTGTGATCGCTCCATTTCTCCAAACCTGTAATTGGCCACCTGATGCTTAGAGCCGACGATCTCTTCTACTGCAGTCATCGAAATTACAGACGGATGTTTTAGCGTTTCGTCCTTGAAGGCCTCATAATGCTGTCCCATAGGAGATCGGATGACTGGCACCATGATAACATATTCTTTATCAAATCCGACATCATCATTTTGGAGTAACTGCAATTGCATCACCGAAAAAACCGTCCCTATAATAAGTATGATAGAGATACCAAACTGAATAGTCACCAAAGCCCTTCTAAACACCAGCCCTTTCACTCCTGTTTTTAATGACCTCAACACTGTAAGAGGCCGAAACGAGGATAGGATCACCGCTGGATATATACCAGATAAAATACCAACAGCCAATATGAGTAAGCTCAACATTGTCAACATATCACCAGACAATAACTCCTGAAGGGAAATCGATTTTTCTGTTAGTCTATTGAAATAGGGTATAGACCACAATGCCAGACCTATAGCAATGGATACCGAAATGCATGTAAATAAAAAGGACTCGAAAATGAACTGGTAAAATAGAAGCTTCCGACTACTACCAAGTGCTTTCCTCACTCCTACTTCTTTGGCTCTCTTAGAAGCTCTCGCCGTAGACAGGTTAACGAAATTGATCGTGGCTACCAATAGCACTAGCAAGGCAACAGCGCTGAAAATGTAGATATTAATGATATTACTATTGGCCTGGATCTCATAATCAAGCTTAGAGTGCAGGTGGATATCAGTGACAGGTTGGAGTCCCAGGGTTATGTCCTCTTTGACAAAGTCGGGAAAGTACTTGTCTACAAACTCAGGAAAGACTTGTTCTACCTCATCCGTATTCACGCCATCTTTCAAGACCACGTAGGTCCAACATGGGTTCCAATACCAGTTTCTTGGATAACTGCCACTATAAAAGCTTTTTAAGCTGGAAAATGAAACTAAAAAATCAAATTGAAAATGAGCGTTGAGAGGAGCATCTTCTAATACACCAGTTACTCTATAGTTGTGATGGCCCTGAAACTCCAGGAGCTTGCCCATTGGATCTTCATGACCAAAATATTTTTGAGCCATGCTTCTGGTCAGCAGAATACTATTGGGCTCGTCCAAGGCAGTAGATCTATTACCCGCGATGATCCCAAAATCAAATACTTCCAGGAAGGTGGAGTCAACAAAGAAGACTCTGGTTTCATTGAAGGCCTTGTCTTGGTCTCTAT
>JAHCMJ010000035.1 GCA_019192485.1 Cyclobacteriaceae bacterium HetDA_MAG_MS6
ATTGGGATTGATGTGGCCAGGGCTTTGGCAGTTATTGGAATGATAATTGTCAATTTCAAGGTAGTATTGGGAGCTGAGGGACTTTCTTGGGTTAAAGCAACTGCAAGCGTTTTTGAGGGAAAAGCCGCGGCTACATTTGTTGTTTTGGCCGGTGTCGGACTTGCTTTAGTGACTAACTCCGCTGCAAAGCACGATAGGAAAAAACTGACTATAGCCCGAAATCGAATTGCAAAAAGAGCGCTATTTCTATTCATTGTTGGACTCTCGTATATGTCCATTTGGCCGGCCGATATTCTTCATTATTACGGCATTTATATGCTTATTGCAATTCTTCTAATAAGAAGTAGTGGGAAAGTTATCTTGACTTCCGCTCTTGCGTTAGTTCTAATTTACCTTTTACTCATGCAATTGTGGGATTATGATCATGGTTGGGACTTTGGCAGCTTAGAGTATACTGATTTTTGGACGCCTAATGGGTTTGTCAGAAATCTATTCTTCAACGGGTTTCATCCGGTCATACCTTGGGCTGCATTTATGTTGTTTGGGCTCTGGTTTGGAAAACAAGATTTGCGAAATGAAAACTTCGTCAAAAGATCGCTGTGGATCAGTCTGCTAGCTTTTAGCATTGTTCAGGGTATCTCCTATTTTTCTATATCCATCCTATCAGAAGGTGATCAACAAGCATTCACCGAGTTATCAGATGTTTTAGGCACTAACCCAATGCCCCCCTTACCAATATATATGTTTAGTGGTATGGCCATCGCTGCTACCATAATATCTGCTTGCATATTACTCGCTAACCGATTTGAAAACAATAGAATCGTGGACGCATTGAACAAAACAGGACAATTGGCATTAACTTTTTACGCTGCTCATGTTATTATTGGGATGGGACTTATTGATATTGTAAATCCTTCCGGAATTGGGAAGTATTCTATTGAATTTTCGATGGCTTATGCTTTAGTGTTCAGCTCACTTTGCGTTTTGTTTGCTGTCACTTGGTTGAAAAGCAGGAAGTCAGGGCCATTGGAGTGGCTCATGCGAAAGCTTCTGGATTAAGTAGCGTATGACAGCAACCCCGCTAAAGTGTTAATAGCTTGACATGAGTGTCACACTGCAGATTTTTCCATCGTCAAAACTGATGCCTCCGAAGTCTTTGTAAAAAGAAATGAAAAACATTTTGTGTTTTCACCACCAAATCAAACCCTTGGAAACAGCACGTTTCTGTACTTCCAGTAGCAAACATGTTTGTTAAAAAGTAATGCAAACAATAGCTTAGCATACCTGTACAAAGTTGAAAACATGTTGCTTTAAAGAGCAAAGTCAAAATGCAAAACGATCCGGAACTAAATCCTAAATTTCTAGGTCAGATATCATCTGATTTCATCAAAGTCTCCGACAATCTACAGGAAGCCTCCTACCAGATCAGAAAACGTGGTTTTTCGAAGCACCCTATTTTCCCTGTTTCCAAGGAGGCCATTCCCATTGGCTCATTGCTTTACGAAGCTGGGCGATTTGAGAACCACTGGAATTATTACGCTTCTTTTCTGGAAGAATTTCAACAGAGGCAATTGATAGAGCAGGAGGATGACTTCAAAGCGTCCTACAAAGACCCCGACGAGTTTTGCTGCTTGTTCATTGTAGATGCTGAGTTTACCAACTTTGTATATGTTCCTTACCCCATTGATTAGACAGGTAATTTCAGTTTTATATCTACTCTTTCAGAATCTCGTCTAGCAAAATTCAATGTTCATCGAATTGTGATCGATATCCATGTGCATGCAAATATATCTTGCAAGCATTATTGACTGAAACGATCACTACTTGAAATAAACGATGAAAGAATTGCAAAACCTTGACTTACAAAAATATTCGGATCAGCTAGGCACCATGATCCTGGAATATGCACCTAAACTGGCACTGGCCCTAGCCACATTAATCATTGGCCTTTGGATCATTAGCATGATCTTGAAAGGCATGGGTCGGGTACTTGAAAAACGAAATGTCGACCCCTCGTTGGCCCCATTTCTCCGTAGCCTATTTGGCATCCTACTGAGATTGATGCTTCTGGTATCCGTCATCGGCATGGTAGGTGTGGAGATGACCTCCTTTGTAGCCATTTTAGGCGCTGCAGGTTTGGCTGTGGGTTTGGCTATGCAAGGTACTTTGCAAAATTTTGCAGGTGGCGTAATGATTCTACTATTCAAGCCTTTCAAAGTAGGAGATGTTATTGACGCAGCAGGATATCTTGGTTCCGTCAGAGAAATTCAAATTTTCAACACTATCCTGAATACTCCTGACAATAAACGGATCATTATTCCTAATGGATCACTTGCCGGAAGTTCGATGACCAATTTCTCATCGGAGTCTACCAGACGTGTAGACTGGACATTTGGTATCGGTTATGGGGATGACTATGACAAGGCCAAATCCGTCTTGGAAAAATACATTGGCGAAGATGAGCGAATCATGAAGGATCCAGCTCCCTTTATAGCACTTTCCGCACTTGCAGATAGTAGTGTAAATATTGTAGTAAGAGTGTGGGTCAATCCTAGCGATTACTGGGGAGTATTTTTCGATATGAACGAAAGAGTCTACAAAGGATTTGCGCAAGAAGGTCTCAACATCCCATTTCCACAAATGGACGTGCACCTACACCAAAACACATAAGGCTTAATAACCTAAGAGCGACAAGCCATTCAGCCCAACCGGCTGAATGGCTTTTTTATTTCCGGACTATTGGTTTTCGTGGACATTCCTTTACCTTCGGCGTCAACAGAAGTACTCGACTTGAAGACGGAAAACATTGGTCTTTTCACCATCCCGGCTATTATCTGGGGATCCACCTGGTTCGTGATCAAATTTCAACTAGGGCAGGTAGACCCACTATGGTCTGTGTCTTATAGATTCGTACTCGCAGGATTACTGTTGATCGGTTTTTTGGCAATCAAAGGCACCAATCTCAGGTATCCTTGGACTGCCCACCTGCGAATGGCATTGCAGGGAGCGCTACTTTTTGGCTTCAACTACTGGCTGGTATACCTGGCAGAGCTACAGCTCACAAGTGCCCTGGTGGCTGTAGCTTTTTCTACTATTATTTTTCTCAATATCGTCTTCGGTACTATTTTTCTCAAAAGGAAAACGGACACGAAAGTGTACATCGGAGCTATCATGGGTGTAGCCGGCACCATCTTAATTTTCTATCAACAGTTAAAGGACGTCTCCTATGCCGAACTGCCTTTTTGGAGTTTGATCGTATGTTTTCTATCAGTGGTGGTAGCATCACTTGGTAATATCACTTCCGCCGCTAATCAGTCTCATAACCTCCCGGTCTTACCCACCAACGGATATGGCATGATCTACGGTGGGCTAATCATGGCCGCGATCGCTGTCTTTTCGTCAGTAGTACCTACTATTGACCTATCACCTGGATATCTTGGTTCACTTCTATATCTATCTGTTTTAGGCTCTATTGCTGCATTCGGAGCGTATCTCACTCTTATAGGTAAAATCGGTCCGGACCGAGCAGCTTACGTACTTATATTTATCCCTGTTATTGCACTTATAATCTCAGTGGTTTTCGAAGGTTATCGGTTTGAGTGGTTTGCTGGTTCCGGGGTTATTCTGATCCTAGGTGGAAATATCATTGTGACACGCAAGTAACCTTAAACCTATTATCATTCGATATGCGTAACAGGCACCTGTATTAGCATTAGATAAGTTTTTGTGAAAAAGCGTTCTTTTTGATTGACTTCATCTCAGGTCATGACTAGATTGAATTCATAAACCAGATACTCATGCCTAAAAAATTCTCAGTACTATCCTGGAATGTCAAACATTTTGGTTCCGGATCCCGTGATGATAAAGGTCATTTAAAGTCTTCATTTGTTTCTAAGGTTCAACGGGTCACGCAACTGATCAAATCCAAAGAACCTGATATTATCGCCATCTATGAGGTGAAAGGTGAAGATGTATTTTTCGAGTTTATGAATCACTTCGAAAACTACAGTTTCTACATCACCGAAGGCCAACAAACCCAGGAGATCCTATTGGGGATAAAAAGCAACTTGACAGCTTTTGTGACACAAAGGTTGGAATTCAAAGCAGCTAACCCTCACCTTCGGCCTGGACTGCTCGCTACTATTTCTGTAGATCAGGTGAGGTATTCTTTACTTTTCCTCCACCTCAAGAGTATCAATGACCCTTACGGCTGGGGACTTAGAGATTTTATGTGGGAAAAAATGAGAAGCCTCAAGGGGGTACTCAATAAGATTGCAGGTGGTTCGCAAAATAGTAGGTTTATTGTATTGGGTGACCTCAATACCATGGGAATGAACCTTATCTATAGCAATAAAGACTTTGATGGCGATGAAGAGGTCGCAAGATTTGATGACATGGTGCGATCTGCTAAATATGATATGAGACGCCTGAAAAAGACATATGAATTGACCTATACAAACGAATCCGGTACTACGCAATCCAATCTAGATCACGTGTATGCAACGAACAATATCGCATTTAATCAATTCAATGGTAAAGATGTAGAAGTGATAGGCTGGCCAGAGAAACAAACGGCGGGCGAACTTAAACAATGGGTCACTGATTACTCAGATCACGCGATGCTTTACTTTGAGGTGAACTAATTGACGGACCCAGAAGAGACAATTTTCTGAACATAATACATTTTCGATAGTATTACTATTAATGAAAAATGTAAAACTATCAATTAGTGTCTCCCAACTCCCCAACTAAACGAAACATTGTCGAGGCGCTTTGGATACTTTCAGGAGTTTTCGCAGCGGCTATTGGACTACAGAGCTTTCTATTACCCAATAACTTTATCGACGGTGGCGCTACGGGCATATCACTACTAATTGCTGAGACCACCACTCTTGATATATCTTATTTAATCCTGGTTATCAATATGCCTTTTGTAATTGTTGGATACCTCCAAATGAGCCGCCGATTTGTATTCAAAACGATCACCGCGGTAGTCGCGTTGTCATTGGTGCTAGCACTTGTCCAATTCCCGATAATCACTGAAGACCTGCTTCTAGCATCAGTATTTGGGGGATTTTTCCTGGGTGCGGGGATCGGGCTTAGCGTAAGGGGAGGTTGTGTTATTGATGGCACAGAGATTCTTGCATTGTTTTTTAGCAGGAGGTTCAAAATCTCTATGGGAGATGTCATCGTAGTCATCAATGTGATCATCTTCGGCGCATCTGCATGGCTGCTAGGCACCGAAGCAGCCATGTATTCTATGCTAGCTTATTTTGTAGCCTCCAAAACGATGGATTTCGTCATTCAGGGCATCGAGGAGTATCTGGGTATCACTATCATATCCAGAAATAGTGTCCGTATTAAAGAGGCTATTGTTTCTGAAATGAATACTGGTGTCACTCTATTAAATGGAAAAGGCGGTTATGGTAAAACAGGTGAGGATACCAAGAATCTTACGATACTTTATACGGTAGTTACCAGATTGGAATACTTGAAAATCAGTAGGATTATAGATGACCTGGATGATCAAGCTTTTGTCGTGATCCAAGGCGTCAGAGATGTCCGTGGCGGTATACTCAAAAGAAGACATACCCCCCAATGAATGTGAATATTGTAACCCTCTGGTAATCAAACATCACCTAAGGACACGCTAAGTTCTATTGGAAGATAGTGAAATATTGACTTTTTTAGCAGTTGGTAATGACTAAACAAGAGTTAACCCCATGCAAAAACAGGTCGCACTTTCATTTATTCTGTTGACGGTCATATCGACCCTCACTATAGCTCAAAAGCAATTTTCGTTTAAGAACGGATCATTCACAGACCCCAGAGATGGAGAGGTATATCAGACGATCACCTTTATTAAGACCTCAGGCAATGTTTCGATAGAGCGAACATGGTTTGCAGAGAATACACGATACAATGTCCCCGGATCGTATTGCTATAATGATACGGATGCTTACTGCGAGAAGTTCGGAAGGCTTTATAACTATAAGGGTGCCAACAAGGCTTGTCCGGATGGTTGGCATGTGCCTACCATCAAAGAGTGGAATCACCTTTTTGACTTTTTTGGAGGGTGGCACAACGCTGGTAAGCACCTTGTAGAAGGTGGCGAGAGTGATATGCATATGCTCTATGGAGGGTTTGGCGAGCCAGGCCATATTTTCAAGGACCTGACATTCAGCGGCAACTGGTGGGACAATGAGTTAAAGGGTGATGATGCCGCTGGCATTATTACGTTGATCACCGGGTCAAAGGAGATTTACCATGAAGTGATCGGCAACCAGCATAAGCTAAGTTGTCGGTGTGTCAAGTTTCATGACTGAAGCACTCACTAAGGAGAGATTCCGTATTTCGCATTTTGACATTAGTCTGAAAGTTGATCAACTTTCATTCGGAGCATTGAGATCCATACCATCATAAAAACCCAGGTCTTTTGATTTGAGTAGTTTGGTATAAAAAGCAATTTGGCCAGTATGATAAGAGTAGTGCTCCATGACATGAATGGCAATGCCCGTCCCGGAGAAAAAGAACCCTTGTACTCCCCTTTTCTTAAGTAATACCTGGGAATCGCTATTTCCTATGATTGTTCTGGCTTCTTCAACTGTAGCTGTTAGTTGCTGAATCAACTCTTTCTTGGATACATTAATATCCTGGGAAAACTCGCTATCCCTATCACGTTGATCAGGCCTGTCCCCCAATGAAGAAATCACATACTGCGTGATGTTCCCGCATAAATGAACAATGAGATTGCCAATACTATTTGACTCTTCGTTGGGTCGACGCCAAATATCTTTTTCTGAAAGTTCATCAAGACACTTTAAGACCATCCTGGTACTCTCATCTAGTCGATAGATTATGTTCTCTTTGAAATCGTCTACAAATTCTTGCATAACATATTTAGCTGAACTCTATGTCTGGGCAATTTAGAAGAACTAATCTGACTCAAAGGTCCATCCAGCGCTTGAATTCTGATACACGTTCTCTACTCACAACAGCTTCCATACCTGGATCTGGGTCCACTTGCAGCAGTAATCTACTGTTGAAATATGTATTGATTTCCTTGATGCACGAAAGTGAAATGAGCATTTTCCTGTTTACTCGGAAAAAATCTAGTGGGTTCAAAACACCGCTAAGTTGCTCCAATGTCTGATCAATAGGCAGGTTTAGCCCCGTTTTTGTAACAACATAGGTAGCTGCATTTTTGTAAATGAAAAAAGCTATTTCATCTACGTCAACTGGTTGATACTTCTCGCCAATTTTAATGAGAAAACGTTTCTTGAAGTTACCACTGATAATCCTTTGTAGAGCATCGTATCCATCATTAGAAACCTCCTCGTTGCTTAGACGAGGGTGGTTGTTTCTAAACTTTTTGATCGAGAACCTAAGTTTATCCTCTTCTATGGGCTTAAGTAAGTAGTCTACACTATTGAATTTGAATGCTCGGATCGCATATTCGTCGTAGGCTGTTGTGAAAATTACGGGAGGTTGATATTTGAGGCTATCCAGTAAATCAAACCCGGTGCCATCATTGAGTTGAATATCCAAAAACATGAGGTCCGGCATCGTGTTATCAATAAACCAGCCTTTGCTCTCTGCTACAGAATCCAGCATGGCGATCACCTCTATTTCCGGGGCTACCTCGATTACTAGTTTTTCGAGCCTTTGAGCTGAAAGACGCTCGTCTTCTACTATGACTACCCTCATTTCCTAAGTCAACCTCAGCCGAGACAATACCGGTAGTTTCACTGTAAAAAATTGCTCACTCTCAACCACTAACACCTTTTTATCTGTTTGCAATACATACTGACTGCGAATGTTCTCCAGCCCTACTTTTGTAGATGATACTTTAGCCCCTTTGCGCTTTACTTTGTTTTTGACTACCAGGTAGTCATCCTCCGCATACACATCGATTTGCAATGGATGTTG
Source organism: Cyclobacteriaceae bacterium HetDA_MAG_MS6 (assembly GCA_019192485.1). GTDB lineage: Bacteria > Bacteroidota > Bacteroidia > Cytophagales > Cyclobacteriaceae > MS6. The sequence continues at coordinate 7,930 of JAHCMJ010000035.1, forward strand.
CCTGGAAAACAGATTATGCTTTACTGCATTCTCAATAAGCATCTGCAGGGACAGCGTGGGGACGTAGCTATGGAAAAGTGATTTGTCGACATTGATATTGACATCAAAACTCTCCTCGTGGCGAGTTTTAAGTAAAAAAAGGTAGGCGTCCAACACTTCTAATTCCCGCTCAAGGCTGCTCATGGACTCCTCACGGTGATCCAGGATGTATCGATACATTTGACTCAACCTGGACAGAAACTCATTCGCCTTTTTGGAATCTATGTCAATCAGTGTATGCAGTACACTGAAGCTATTGAATAGAAAATGGGGGTTAATTTGATTTTTAAGGTTCTGGAATTGACTTTGAAGCAACTCTTTTTGCATGAGCGCTTTATCACGTTCAAGGTGCTTTGCCTGTAGTGATCCCATCTGCACAAGTCGCCCCGCTATAATCAGTAATGCAAACAATTCACTTTGCACTGCTGATTTATAAAAACCATGAATACCAAAAGGACAAGAGAAAAAGGGTTTGATACCATATTCTGAAAATGCACAGGACATTAGGATCAATGGAAGCGTAACTCCAGTGAGGATTAGGATAGCTTTGACCAGGTTTTTGGATTGACCAAGATCAAATTCCATGGCATTTAGTCGGGCAATAATTCGGTCTAGCACCTCCCATATGAGCACCACCATGGTCACTGTGTAGGTGACCATCACAATGGAGAGCATGTCCTGTGGATACGTTAACCCTTCACCGTCAGTACCATTGATCTCAAAAAAAATGTAGATGATGATGCCGACCAACACCCGAAAACCGTACTTTTTCAGCCATCTCATCTTAGAAAGATAAGTGTTTTATCAAAAAAAGTACGACTAGGGATTTACCGAAATCAACTTACCTTCTCCCACATTGAGCGTGAACATGGCAGATTTGACACTATGACCCCACTTTCCGGTGCCTTTCACAATTAAAAAGTACTGGCCCGGAGCAATGTCCTCAGGTGTAATAGCCAGGCTAAAAAGATCATTACCTAATGGTAGGATTTCCGTCTTGATCCCAGCAGTCGCCTGAACCACCGGAGTATCGAAGGTTGCTTTCCTAAATTTTTTAGATCTAATGAGGGAGAGTTCTGTTGTGGCTGTTTCGCCTTTGGCAATAGTCAAGCTATAAGCTTTGAGTTTTAAAGCTGCACCGTCTTTTGGCAGTTCTTGTGCTATCGCTGATGAAAAAATTAGAAAAAGAGCGGTAGATAGTAAAAGTTGAATAGTTTTCATCATTCGTCATTTTTTTAAGAATGAACGACTGAAACCGGAAACAAACTTCTATTTTCAGGTGAATTGTCGAATTAGCTCTGTGAGTTGTCGCTTCCTAACTGTGCATAACTAGTCTTGCTTGTACACTTTTCCCTCTTTCATGACGAAAATGACAGATTGTAAAACAGAGACATCAACTAGAGGATCACCTTCTACAGCCACCATATCTGCGGAAAGCCCAACCCTGATTCCTCCAAACTCTTCTGATGCTTCCAGGATATTAGCCGCAACTGTAGTAGCACTTTTGATTGCCTTCATGGCAGGCATGCCGGCCTCCACCATATAAAAAAATTCTTTAGCGTTGTCACCATGGTCAAACACACCTGCATCGGTCCCAAACACAATAGGCACTCCTCTTTTATAGGCTTTAGCAAAGGTATTTTGAATCAAAGGTCCAATTACTCGTGCTTTAGATGCCACTACTGCAGGATAATATCCTTCGACGGCTGCTTTTTCAGCTACAGCCATACCCGCAGTAATGGTGGGTACAAGGTAAGCGTCTCGTTCTTTCATTAGGTCCATGGTTGACTCACTCATGTAGGTACCATGTTCGATTGTTTTGACACCTGCTCGAACCGCCCTAGCCATACCTTCGTCACCATGTGCATGTGCTGCTACGTGATAGCCCAGGTCACTTGCGGCACTCACAATTGCCGCTATTTCTTCTTCCTTGAAATGAGGCCCTGTACCATCCTTGGCTACGCTAAGCACGCCTCCCGTAGCAGTGATTTTAATGAGATCAGCTCCGTTTTTATATCGTTGTCGCACCGCCTTTTTACCATCTTCCACACTATTCACCACCCCCTCTTTCGGGCCAGGATCTCCCATCAGATCAGCTCGGTATCCATTGGTAGGATCGGCATGTCCACCGGTAATAGCCAACGACTTCCCTGCGGTGTAAATTCGAGGACCATCGATATCTCCTCGGCGGATGGCATTTCTTAAGGCAATGTTGACACCGCTACCTCCTAAATCGCGAACGGTGGTAAAGCCTGCCAAGAGGGTCTTTCGAGCATATACGGAAGACTTGAAAGCCACATCTGCTTTATTGAGTTTGAATCGGTCGATATAAGTACTCGGGCTCGATTGACTCTCCATATGTACGTGCATATCAATAAAACCAGGCAGCACAGTCATCTCCTTGAGGTCAATCACCTCATCATTTTCAGCAGGAGTGACATATCCTTTTTTCACTGCAGTGATCTTTCCTGATTCCACGATGACGGTCCTCTCAGAAATAGCTTTATCCGAATATCCGTCTATCAATACTCCAGCATACACCAGTTGGCGCTGACCAAAAGTGGAATTGAACACTATTAAACTTAAAAAAACCAGGAAAAACACTTTAATAGTTCTCATCATAATTAGGTTATGTAAAAGAATTCTTATCCGTTATCAACTCCCTAGCTTGAGTGATCCGAGACAATGACCCACTCGTGACCAAGCCTTCTCCACACCAGTGAGAAATGTCCTGTAAGTTGTTTCTTATCCTCTCCGACATCATCAAGCGTCCATCGACCTACCACGAACCAATGTTGGCTTTCCAGGGGCTCAACAATTTTAATATCAAAGGTCAGGGTACCCATCGACTGACGATCGGGATAGCTCTTTTTGTACCTGTCAAGTGTCTGTTGCCAACCATAGGTAACGCCGTTCTTGCCAATAAACAGTAATTGGTCTGACTTCCAATATCCTTCCATAAAACATTCCAGATCACCGGCATTCCAGCAGTCGATTTGCTGATCCATGACTTCGCGGATTTGCGCTTCCTCCGACTGGGACCTCCCCAGTACGGAGAGGCTTATAAAAAGCATACTAAATATCTTCTCCAAATCTCAGTAGATGAACTCAAAGGCACTGTGATAATAACCTTTTTCCTGGAAATGGCGGATCATTTGGTCAAAAAATCCATGAGTGGAAAGTGTGGCTGAATCACCGATAACATGCAGTAGGTGCCGAGCTCGAGTCATTGCTACATTGATGCGGCGGATATCTGCAAGGAAGCCTATCTCCCCCTTATCATTACTTCGTACAAGACTGATGTACATCACATCTCTCTCTTGTCCCTGAAATGCATCTACGGAATTGATTGTGATTTGCGCTTTAAAAGCAACTGACCAATCATAGTTGTGTATTGACCTTCTGAGCACTTCTACCTGGGCTTTGTATGGTGCTATAATACCTATGCTACAACCCTCTAGCTTCGCACGATCTTCCTCATAGCGCTTATTGAGATGATCTAAGGTAAACAGCGCCTCTTCCTTATTAAAAGTGCTTAAGGTTTCGGCATTGACCTCCTCCTCAAAGCCACAACCTGCGGTATCAATAAATACTACTGGTGGCGAAAACAACTGCTTACGGGAAAGAACTGATTCCGAAGATTTTAGCTGACTTTGGTAGAAGTATTCATTGGAAAAAGCCTTGATCGCCGGATCCATTCTGTATTGTATCTGAAGCATGGTATCCGCTTGATAAGACCTCATCACCCTTTCGAATAGTGTTTCTTCCAGCCCCTCCTTAGCCGCCACTTTAGACTTAACCGTAGGAGGCAGTTGCTGATGATCGCCAGCCATAATCACCCTGCCTGCACGCATGATGGGAATCCAGTTGGCTGGTTCTAGTGCCTGAGACGCTTCATCTATAAATACAGTCTTGAAAGACCGCTTGCCCAGGTAGTGATGATTGGAACCAATCAATGTGCTGGCTATTACTTCAGCTTCGTTGAGAATATCGTGAATCATGTGATCCTCAAGTGCAAGGGCATCATTCTTAAGTTTATTGGCTTCATCGATTAACAGCTTTCGTTGCAGGCGTTCACTGCGACCATAGTTCCGTTTGTACTTCCATCCCATACGCCGCATCTCCTCCGATTGCTTCCTGATATCCTTCAGCATTTTAGCATCAGGATGGGCCGCAAGCTGTGCATCTAAAGTGTGACTGACCACCTCCTCTGTTACCCTTGCCGGATGACCTAGTCGAACTACTTTTACCTTCAGGGTATGCAGGCGCTCAACGAGTAGGTCCACAGCAGCATTACTTGGAGCACATACCATTACCTGCTTCTCCTTTGCCACAACCTCTTTGATAGCCTGGACCATAGTCGTAGTCTTGCCAGTACCTGGTGGCCCGTGAATAAGTGCCACATCTCTAGCTGATTCTATCAGCCCTATTGCACCACTCTGGCTATCGTTAAGTGCAGGAAAATGTATATTGTCTATAGGCGTAAACTGTGGGGAACCCTGGCCCAAAAAAAGCGCTATCAACTCAGAAAGCCTGCCATTTTCTACCTTGCTTAGCTTTCGGATATTTTTCTCCATCTCGTCATAGGTGGATTCATCAAATAGCAGGTCCACACCTAACTTACCATCATCCACCCAATCCGGTGGTGTATCACTGTTCAAAACAAGTGTCAACTTGTCCTCTCCAACTCTGCTGATAATACCGGTTACTGAAAGATCTTTTCGGGTCTGCAAAAACAAGCTTGCCGAAGCGCCTACCTGAAACATATGCCTTTTCCCCAGATCCGTTGTTCTGTTGACCCTTAGGACCCACTTTTCGCCTACTCCAAGCTCTGACCTATCAATTACAACAGGGTACCAGCAAACTCCTTGCTTCTTACGCTCCTCTAACGAACGATTTCGAATCTTCTGTTCATACTGCTTCCTATCCTCAATACGCTCTATCTTGAGTAGCTGAAGTAAGTGTTGAAAGTGTTGTAGAGGGGTTGATCGGATCGCCATGACGCTAAGTTTGGCGCTAAATGGGTCGCCCGAAAGAAATCACTTTTTCAGATACTTCTGAATGGCTGATTTCAGGGAGTCTTTGTCTGTTGTAATATGCGGGTCAGCATAAACTTTGAGCATCAACTCCATCAGCACTTCTTCATCATAGCCTAGCTTACTAGACATCTTCGCACAAAATTTCAACTCTTCTTTGTACAACCGTCCATCGATTTTCATCAACTGGACAATATTGTAGATATAGTCGTATTTGTCGTCATCTGATAGCTTTTTAAGCTCCTCCGTGTCATCAGGATCATCGAAGCAAGCGCTTATTTCCTCCGAACTCATTCCGTTAGCTTCGCCTATCTGCTTGATGAGATCGATTTCATCCTGAACGATAACACCATCCACCTTAGCTAGTTGAACAAGTATGTTTAAATGTGTCCGAGACATATTTGGTGATAGATTTAAAATACTATAGGCGATTTCAAAGTTTAAATTACAAAAGTTAGCCAATTTTGGTTGCTAATGATACAAAAATTTGACTCCTGATCGTTATCAAAGTTTTGAATCGCACCATTTAAATTTCACTTTTGAACCTTCTGGCACATATCTTCCTCTCAGGTACTGACGATAAAATCAAAATAGGGAATGCTATTGGCGATTTTGTAAAGGGCAAAGATGTGCAAAATTTTGAAAGTGAAATCAAAACGGGTATCCTACTTCACAGGGAGATTGATCGGTTTACAGACCAACATGAGATCGTATTGAAAAGTAAAGAGCGCCTGAGACCTAAGTATAGGCATTACGCGCCAGTGATTGTGGACATTTTTTATGACCACTATCTCGCAAAAGATTGGTCAACGTTTCATGCGGAAAAGCTCTTGGATTTCACCGCCCAGTTTTATGACCTAACAAGACAGTATCATGACCAAATCCCTGTTAATGCGCGTCACATGATGCAATATATGCGTAGAGATGACTGGTTGACGAACTATCAGCACATCGAAGGCATTGATCGAGCGCTCACAGGGATGTCGCGCAGGACTCGTTTCGAATCCAAAATGGAACAGTCGGCAGAAGATCTAGTAGCTGGGTATGAACTGTACAGGTCTGAATTTCATGAGTATTTCCCCATTTTAATACAACACTGTGAGGATTTCTTATCTTCACACTCATGATCAAACATGCCTTAATTGTTGCTTTTGGAGGTGCTGTTGGTAGTTTTCTGCGCTACATCATAGGAGTATATAGTCAAAAGTGGTTACATGGCTTACTCCCCGTGGGGACACTGTCCGTCAACCTATTAGGTTCTTTATTGATTGGGGTGATTGTAGCGATCACCTGGAAAGAGGGGCTTTACTGGAGACTTTTGGTCGCGGTGGGTTTTTGCGGCGGGTTCACCACGTTCTCTACTTTTTCACTTGATATCGTCCGCATGTGGCAGGCGGAAGCAGCCTCGCAAGTGTTCTTATACATTTTAATAAGCTTGGTCGGTGGCATCTCATTGTGTGCGTTTAGTTTTCATCTGACAATGAAGTTAATGAACCAATTGTAAGATGATATTCGTTTGATCTTTCGTGAGGGATAGCTCTATGATCAACTACTACCAAGTCCTGGAAGTCTCGGAAGACGCTTCTGATGAGGTGATCAAGGCTGCCTTCAAAAAGAAAGCCCTGCTGTATCATCCGGATAAAAACGGTGGAGACCCGGAGATGGAAGAGCGATTCAAGGAAATCAACCTAGCTTATCAGGTGCTGAGCAATCCCTATCAAAGAGCTCGATATGACTTGCAACTCAGATATGGTCAATACCAAAAACATGTCGTCCATCGAAGCAGGCCCTATAAGCCAAAAACCTATAAGGCTAATGATTCAGCACCAGAAGCAGATTACAGAGAAAACTGGATCGCTACCGTCTATGCATTTGGCTTTACGCTGGTGGTAGCAGTGATCATCATGACCGGAATTGGGCTCAAAAACTACTATGACGAGATGAAAAGGGAAGAGTTGCTAGCTTCGCGCCGAACAACTTTTCAAGAAGCCCAAACATTGTATGCTTCCGGAAAAATTAGCGGTGCACTGCAGGCGCTGAATAGTCTAGGAAGTTTCTTCTCGCCGGAGGAAGATATGGATGCTTACAAGACACGTATCATTGAGGAGGTGATATTCAAAGGGCAAAGGCATTTTACCAGAAGGGAATATGACCGAGCGATTTACTACTACGAGGTGATCAGGCAATATACGCCATCAATACCTCTTCCTATCAAAGAAAACCTGGCATTGGCATATCGGCATAATAATGAGCCAAGGCGAGCTGTTAAGGTATTTACAGAGCTTTTGACTTCAGGATACAGGAACCTTACTACTTACCTTGAGTTGGCAGAAATCCATCGGGATCAATTAGACGATAATACTCAGGCCAAAAGACATTTTCAACAAGCTAGTCGTCTGGCCATAGAATACTATAAAGCAGTATATGGAGAGGCATATCCGCTGGTAGTAAGTGCAGGCCAGGTGCCAGATCAACATTATCGGTTGTACACTGGTCTGGCGGATATATACTATCGCACCGGAGACTACCAACGAGCTATCAAAGCTACGGAATGGAATGTACAAATGTGGCGAGACAGCGCCGCCAACTATGCTATAGCGGCAAAAAGCTATGCTACCCTAAATGAGCTTGATGCGGCTTGTAGTGCTTACTTGAAGGCCATTAAGCTTGACAAAAATATTCCCTTGGTCAATTATTGTGAGTGAAACGGCTGTAGCAAATACTCCCATACTTAGAGGATGCTGAAAACACTAAATAACTTGGTAACCTGTTATGAGGGCTGACATGGGCCATTAACGATACTTAGTTTCCCAATCGGTGTAAGGTTTTTAAAGTTTTTAGCCTAAAGTTGAGTGCAATTGCAAGCTCTATCTAAATCAGTAAAAAGCCATCTAGTGCCTAACTAGGCCTGACCGAGGGTAGCACGCCGGCCTGGGGTGGAGGGCAGGAGTACAGAGGGTAAGTATCTCAGTAGTGTCGCTCCTTAAAATTTTGATAATAGTCCATCATCCAACGATATCACCGCTGGCCTCTCGGCATTTTTTGATACGGCTATTGAGGATGACTTTCCAAAAGGGTGTGCGGGTAATGATAAGGAAAGAGTGCGTCCTGAAATTTGTCCACCATGTACCTAGTGGATTTAAACTACCAAGCAAGCCGGGGGTTTGCACTACATATTCAAACCCCATTTTATGTGTTGCTTCCAGCGCACAGGGATTAGCATAAAGAAACTTGCCATTGTGATTTTTGACAATGTGTTTATAGCGCTTTTGTTTGGACTTGACTTTGGCGCGGGCATCGTCACGACGTCCGCCAACGTTCTCGGTGGGGATGAAGTCTTCAATCTTCTTTTCACGCTTTTGCCCTACAGCTACGCCCTCAATCATTAGCATAAGCATAACCAAGATGACATATGTGCTTATCTTATTCACTGCATCAATCATTCAAAAAGTTACTTCTCGTATACCAAAACGATGCGATAAACGGTTGATTGCCAGCTGGTCAAATTCTATCGGACGATCCTTTTTTTAAGCTTTCGCTAAAGTAGAAAGATAATGCCTATCTTAAATATCTTTGGCATCCTAAAAATAAAAGGGTGAAAGCAATTATCAGTCTTCTTCTGCGAAAAGTCCCTAGAAAATACTTGCAATTAGTGAGCCATTATGGCTTGCGCATACTATCTGTCTTCTATGCCGGAAATACAGTAGAATGCCCTGTATGCGGTTCGACTTTTCGAAAATTTTTACCCTATGGCAGGGTATCCAGAGCCAATGCATTATGTCCTAAATGCCTATCCTTAGAGCGCCACAGGCTGCTTTGGCTATATCTCAGGGATAAGACAGATTTTTTCTCGGCACCAAGAAAAATGCTACATATTGCTCCTGAGCTTTGTTTTATCTCTCGATTTGAAGCCCTTGAAAATCTGGACTATATCACTGGCGATATCGAATCTCCACTGGCAAAGGTGAAAATGGATATTCACAAGATACCTTTTGACGATAATACCTTTGATGTGATCTTCTGCAATCATGTATTGGAACATGTAGATGATGATATCCTAGCGATGCGCGAAATGCACCGAGTACTGAAGCCTGGTGGATGGGCTATCCTACAGATACCTATCTTTCACCCTTTGAAAAAAGAGACATACGAAGACGCCTCAATCACCGATCCAAGAGAACGAGAGAAAGCATTTGGCCAGGATGATCATGTCAGGATGTATGGTGAGGACTATCCGAAGCGAATCTCCAGTGCTGGTTTTAGAGCTGTAGAGGAAGACTACGTGATGAAAATAGATCCTAGTCTGGTGGAAAGACACGCCCTACCTAAGGAGGAGATCATCTACCGAGCGGAAAAAGTAATATCATAGCTTCATGACGGTCAATGGCAAAAACCTAAATGTTTTCAAGAAGTCTGCGCACGAACTAAAAGCATTTTATTAACAGCATAAACCAAAAAAAGGCTGAGTGACAAACATCGCTATCCAAAAGATCAAAGCTGAGCAAACCTGGCCCATCAGACATGTAGTGATGTGGCCGGATCATGATCTCTCATACGTCAAACTCCCTGAAGACAGAGAAGGCCAGCATTTTGGCTTGTTTCACAACGACGAGTTAATCGCAGTTGCTTCCCTATTTTCAAAAGGTGCCGAAGCCCAATTTCGGAAGCTTGCCACACTACAACAGCACCAAAGCTTGGGTTTTGGAAGCATGCTAATGAAACATATCCTGGACCTGGTGGCAAACCAACAAATTCGACGTATATGGTGCAATGCCAGATCGGATAAAACTCGCTTTTACGAGAAGTTTGGTTTGAAGAAAACCGGTCATGTTTTTGAAAAGGGTGGAGTCGACTTCATAGTAATGCAAAAGTATCTATGAAGCCAGTTTATAGTTTTCAACAAAGCGTGGGCTCGTGAACAACGTTTTCCTGGTGAAATCTAACTGAACTGACTTTAAACACCTGAACGTTAGAAAAATAGATAGCACTATCGAAAGAAAATTTGTAAATATTTCGATATATTGCTATTCAATCCACCAACTCTACCACTTGTAAATTCAATCAGCCATGACAAATGAACCACACCATAGCCATTTACAACTTCAAAGGTGGAGTAGGTAAAACGACATCTGTTTTCAATTTAGCTTGTGCCTGGTCAAAGAGTTATCGGGTTTTAGTCGTTGACTTTGACCCACAATGTAACCTGACCAATGCTTTAATAGCCGGAACACAAGACACCACCAATCTCTATACTTATATCAAGGGATTCCTGCATAGCTATATCCCTGATATATCCCCTGCAGTGGTCAAACATCAACTGCATCTGATCCCGGGTCATCAGAACATGATAGAGCTTGAGTCCAACAATCAGTTTATCGAGTTTGGCCTGACGATTCTACAGCGATTCTTGCAGCGAGTCAAATTTGAATACGATATCGTACTTATCGATTGTCCCTCCTACTTCGGCAAAACGGTAAAATATGTAATCGGCAACGCAGATAGTCTCTTGATACCCGCCACACCTGACATCTTCTCGTTGAAGGGTGCTATCAAGCTCCTAAAACACGTTGAAAAGATGGATAAAACCAAGCCTTTGAATATTTTGGGCATATTCCTCAACAGATACAGAAGCAGACTATTGTTTCACCGAAAGGTAAAAAATGTGGCGACACGAATATTTGGAAAAATCTTGATTGAGAAAACTATCAGAAATACGGTACGAATCACAGAGGCAACTGACCGAAACTTTGCCTCCAGTTCTGGAAAACCAGAAAGTAGCATTGCCGCAGACTACGTTGCATTGGGTACGTTTCTAGTCGACAAAATCAAAGCCACTGTTCAGTCCAAGCAAAAGCGAAACAATACAACTACTTTTCGAAAAGGGATTGTGCCAGGAGTTACTCCAGTTTAAAAAACTACGGTAAGATGCAGGTTATTCTTACTTCACAATGACACTCTCATTAAAGTTACTTTTATCTATATCTACTCAGAGTCACTCTTAGAGGACTCTGAGGGATGGGAATTGTGTCAACCTATTTCAGGACGAGACAGTCGTCCTCTGTTCCGGTTTGGATAAACTAGCTATTCTTCTTGGAGCGTTTTTGCTTTTTCCCGGGAAAAGGTGTGATCTGATAACCTAATCTAAAGGAAACAGGCCTGGATTGCAGTTGATTGTTTTTATGATTGAAATCATACAATACTATAGCTGTAATACTTAACCATCGGGTCATCCGCATCTCTCTACCTACACCGGCAGACCAGGATTCCTCCCATCTTTGTTGAGTACTATCCTCAGTACCACTTGCAAACAATGAGGTGGGAGACGTTATTTTCAGACAACTTCATCAGGTATTTCTGCAATCATGCTTGCCCTTTAGCCAAGACAGATCATGTTTTAAAAATGGGCTTTTTACGTAGGTAACCAGATATTGAAAACTTCCGATTAGTCGATATCACGATCATTTCATAATTTTCCGGTAATCATTTTGAAATCCTCTCATGATCATTAGTTTGTTGCTTTCATCTCTGCTGCTCAGCGTCCCCACTTCGCCAGATCAAAGAGCTCAGCAGGAAAAATATTATTGCCACCTCAACACCTTTTATGAAGGCCATTACATGGGGCTTGACAGATTGATCATTCCAGTAAACAAGAAAGACTACAGCTTAAAAATGGGATTTTCCCAGCTTGAACTCAACTATCAAATCACCCGTCAGAACAACCTGGTAGAACTGAAAATATCCAAACCTGATGGTACTCGGTTTGCCGAAGGTTACTTTGACATCGGAGGTCCCCTACCTGATCGATTTGAGTTTGGGTTTTACGAGTCCACAGAGTGGTCATTCAAATGCAAATGCCAAAAAGGGAGCTATCCGGAAAAATAGCGTCCTCTTATTTATGAGAGTACTTATCTCCCCTGACAAGTTTAAAGGATCACTAGATGCAAAAAGCGTCTGCGATGCGATTGCACGAGGATTGAAAACTTTTAGTACTGACATTGCGTGGATTGCTCATCCTCTGGCGGATGGAGGAGAAGGCACCTTGGATATCCTGGAGCAGGTACTAGATGTCAAGCGGATAATCCTTACGGTCCAAGATCCACAATTCAGACCAATCGAAGCCTATTATCTTCGGACAGAAAAAGAAGCATTTATCGAAATGGCCATGGCCTCCGGACTAGAGCTATTGACTAAGGACGAGCGCAACTGTATGCACATGACGACCTGGGGCACTGGAGAGCTCATTCGACATGCCATCCAGTCTGGCGTCAAAGAGGTTTTCTTATTCATTGGGGGTAGTGCCACCAATGATGCAGGTATTGGCATAGCGGCAGCATTAGGTTATCAGTTTCTAGATGCGAATGACAGGGAGGTAAAACCGGTAGGAAATGAACTTTTAAAAATATCGAAGATTGACGTAGATCAGGTCGATCCTCTGATTCAAGATGTATCCTTTAAGGTGATTTGTGATGTCAAAAACCCGCTATATGGGAGAAATGGAGCAGCTTATGTATATGGACCTCAAAAAGGTGCCAATGCTCGGGAAGTAAAACTTCTGGATGACGGACTTCGAAATATCGCTCAAGTGATCGAAGGTCATTTAGCTCGTCCTATTGCTCATATCCCAGGATCAGGAGCTGCAGGTGGAGTAGGTGGCGGAGCCGTGGCGTTTCTGGGAGCCGAAATCCTACCAGGAATAGAATCTATTATGGAAATCACTTCTTTTGACCAGCAGTTGGAAAACATCGATCTGATCATCACAGGTGAGGGCAAACTGGACCACCAGACACTTCAAGGTAAGGTCGTTGCCGGTGTTGCTGAAAAAGCGGGGACACGAAACATCCCCGTAAGTATTATTTGTGGTATCGCGGAAAACTCCGAGATGATTCAAAAAGAACTAAAGGTACAAGGTATCTACCCCATCAAAACTGACAACATCACCACCGAAGATGCCATGCAAAACGCAGCACAGCATGTCGTAGATCGTACATATGAAGCGATGCAGGATTTTGTCAAGAAAATGGACAAATGAGGTCTGACACAAGCCCGAAGGCTAAAGACCAGAACAGCATAAGCTAAAAGATTTGTGACGTAGTGAGCGTATTATTAAATTTGATCTTATGAAAATCACGCTTGACATTCATGATAGCAGATTTGATACTTTCCTGAGTTTCATCAAAACCCTGGATTATGTATCTATCAATGAAGAAGATACAATTCCGCAATGGCAACAAGATGAGGTGACCGAACGCCTGCAGCTTTTAAAAAAAGGTAAGATGAAAGCGCGAAGCTGGGACGAAGCTAAAAAGAGCATCTTTAAGTAATTAATGAGTTACTCAATCGAGATTACCGAAGCAGCAGAAGATGACATTCGGGAAGCTTTTCTTTGGTATGAGGATCAGAAAGATAGCTTAGGCAGTCTCTTTGAGGATCGTATTAGTAAAGCCATTGAGAGTATTCAAAGCAACCCACTTAAAACCCAAATTCAATATGGAAGTATTCGAGTTTTCTTTTTAGAAAAATTTCATTTTGGCATCCACTTTCAAGCTGACGAAAAAGAAAAATCTATTTTGATTGTAGGCGTAATTCACACTTCAAGGAATCCTGAAAATTGGAAAGGGAGATCATGAACACCCTCCGCTATAGGTTTTTGAAATTTATCAACTAAATCACCATGTCAAGAATCTCTGCACTCGTTGGTTTCCACCGACAAGCTACATGAACACCTAAAGCCAAGACCTAAAACCTAGCATCTACCTGACTATTGATATCAGCGATATAGTTTATAATTTCATCCTTGCCTGTTCCATCTGCCGAGGACGACATTAGAACAGGAGGTAGCTCCTCCCAGGATTTACGAAGGATTTTCTTGTATTTAGCTACATTAGATTGAGTCTGCGTTTTTCCTTGCTTGTCAGTTTTGGTAAAGATGATAGCAAATGGTAACTGTCTCCTTCCCAACCATCTCATAAAATCCAGGTCAATATCTTGCGGGTCATGACGGGAGTCCACTAATACAAAAATATTGACAAGGTTTTCGCGTTCGGTCAGGTATTCATTGATCATCTTTTTCCACTTGGCCTTTTCCGTTTTGCTGACCTTCGCCCAGCCATAACCCGGCAGATCTACCAGATACCATCGCTCATCAATCTCAAAATGATTGATCAACTGCGTCTTGCCCGGTCTGGAGGATATCTTTGCCAGTTTTTTTTTATTTGTCAACAGATTGATAAGGGAGGATTTGCCAACATTGGACCTACCTATAAATGCATATTCAGGCCTGTCTGGTGCAGGACAATCAGCTAGCTTCGCACTACTTTTTACAAATTCCGCAGTGTAGATCCGGGCCATTGTACAATTTGTATTCTCAATTCCAATTCTTTTCCAACAATCGCCAGAAACGCGCAGTTATTAAAGTAATATTGCGACAACTATGACGGTAGTACCTTACAAAGATAAGCAGGGAACAAAGAAGGAGCAGGTAGCGGAGATGTTCAACAACATCAGTAGGCGTTATGATTTTCTCAATCATTTTCTCAGCCTTGGTATCGATATACTGTGGAGGAAAAAAGCAATCAGCTACTTGAGATCACTCCAACCCAAAACCATCCTGGATATTGCTACGGGAACGGGTGACTTTGCTATCGAGTCACTATCGCTGGAGCCAGAGAAAGTAATTGGTGTGGATATTTCCGAAGGAATGTTAACCATCGGACGCCAGAAATTAGCCAAACGTAAACTTGATGACAGGATCGAGTTGCTAGGTGGTGATTCCGAAGGCTTGCAGTTTGAAGACAATAAGTTCGACGCTGTGATCGTTGCTTTTGGCGTACGGAACTTCGAACATCTGGAAAAGGGTCTGACTGATATGCATAGGGTATTGAAGCCTGGTGGTATGACGGTCATCCTAGAGTTTTCCAAACCTAAAGTGTTTCCGTTCAAGCAGTTATACAATTTTTATTTTAAGTGGATTTTACCTAAGATTGGCCGGATTATCTCTAGCGACCAGGCGGCTTACACCTATTTACCTGACTCAGTTAAGGGATTTCCCGATGGAGAAAAATTTACAGGCATCCTGGAGAAGATTGGATTCAGAGACACAAAATGCAAAACCCTCACCTTTGGAATAAGCTCAATATACGTTGGTACAAAATAGTACTGATCCTACTGCTGTCCACTGAGGTATTTGCCCAGGACGCTCCGACCGAACATCTCATTGACTATGATGCTCAGTGGATTCACTACGGATTCCTGATGGGTGTACACTCCTCAAGATATCGCATTAAATATAATGAGGCATTCACAGCACCTGATCTGGACTCTGTGCACTCCATTATCCCCAGAAATACCGGGGGGATAAAAGTCGGGTTTGTGGTCAATATGAGACTCTTCCAATACCTGGATTTCCGCATGATGCCTGCAGTCAGTTTTTATGAAAACAACTTGGAATACAGGTATACGGACGGTACCACTTTTAACTTCTTTAAGGATGCCACAATGGTGGAGTTACCGTTATTATTAAAGTACAAGTCTGTGCGTCGCGGCAATGCGGCCATGTATCTGACTTGGGGCGTGACCCCCTCCATAGAGGCCGCCGGTAAAAGTGATGAGCTGGCCAATGAAGAAAAGCTGGAAACGCGAAACTGGAATCTGGCAGTAGACATTGGAGCGGGATTTGATATTTATTTTCCCCTGTTCAAGTTTTCTCCTGAGATACGGTATTCTTACGGCCTGAGAAACATGCTTTTCGAAGAAAAAAATGAATTTAATGTCGGTCTTGACAGACTAGTCTTTCAAAATATTGGTTTTTTCATCACCTTCGAGGGAGGTCCTAGTTATCTCAAAAGAAGAAAACGAAAAAAATAAGTGGAAAAACCAATTGCCCTCATCACCGGTGCTACAAGTGGTATCGGCGAAGCAACCGCCAGGGAGATTGTAGATCAATTCAACTTGATCCTGTGCGGTCGCAGGTCAGAACGATTGGAGTCATTGAAGTCAGAGCTCTCTTCTAAAACTGAAGTCTATACCTTATCCTTCGATGTCAGGGAACGCCATGCGGTCCATCAAGCCATAGACAGTCTCCCAAAAAACTGGCAAGAAATAGAAGTATTGATCAACAATGCTGGCAACGCCCACGGTCTGTCTCTCATCCATGAGGGCAGTGAAGACGACTGGGACGCGATGATGGATATCAATGTCAAGGGATTGCTATATGTAAGCAAAGCCGTCATGCCTCGCATGGTTGCTGCTAAAAAGGGGCATATTGTGAACATAGGATCTATAGCGGGCAAAGAGGTGTATACCCGAGGCAATGTCTATTGCGCTTCTAAGTATGCGGTAGATGCTATCTCGCAGGGTATGCGACTGGATCTAAACCCTTATGGCATTAAAGTAACATCCATTAATCCCGGACTAGTTGAAACTGAGTTTTCTGAGGTCCGTTTCAAGGGTGATACTGAGAAAGCCGCCAAGGTTTATGAAGGTATAGAGCCTCTTACCGGAAAAGATGTG
>JAHCMJ010000341.1 GCA_019192485.1 Cyclobacteriaceae bacterium HetDA_MAG_MS6
CCGAAACTCAGGCTGATTATAGCTGGAGATGGGGATGAAAGAGAGGCTGCTGAGCAATTTGTCGCTGATCACTTTCTCCCGGATGTGGTATTCAAGGGGTTTGTGAGTGAACAAGAAAAACTGGAATTACTCAAGTCTTCTGACCTTTACATTGCTCCTGCGATATTTGGAGAGAGTTTCGGAATAGTGCTTTTAGAAGCGATGGCAGCTGGGACAGCAATAGCGGGTTTTGGTAATGAAGGTTATTTGAACGTAATCACCAATGACATGAAACCATTTTTTCCTGAACCTGAAGATCAAGAAGGTCTGATCAATGCTATTGAGTCGTTGATCACTTCGTCCACAAAGAGAGAGCAAATGATTGCTGCAGGTTATGAACGGGTGAAAGCATTTGATTGGCAGCATCTAGCAGGTGAAGTGCTCAAAGTGTACGGTTAGATCTGGCTCAGCTTTCGAAATAGCTCTTGATGTGATTCACAACTTGATGCATGTCTTCTGCATAGAGGTCTCCAATGACTGCGACTCGAAAAGTATTGATCTCAGGGATGACCCCAGGGTAAATGGTGATTCCTCGCTCAAACAAATAATCATGAAGGTCATCGAAATCTAAGTTTTCTTTGCTGTTGAGGTCCAGAGCTAGAAGTATTTTAGATTCGTGATCTCGGTCCAGAAAAGGCTTTAAGCCGATAGAAGTCAGGCCATCATACAATATCTGCCAATTACTTTGATACCTGCTCCAGCGATTGCTGACACCTTCTTTAAGTGTTTCATTAATAGCTTCTAGAAACGAATAACATATTTGGACGGGGGGCGTGAACCTAAGTTGGTTTTTAACCTGGAGATTGTTCCATTGCTGATAGAGATCGAAATAAAATCCCCGGCTGTTTGCTTTTAATTCTTCAGTTCGGTCCTTCCTAAATATAACATAGGAAAGGCCTGCCATGCCGTGGATACATTTGTTGGAGGAGGAAAAAATAAAGTCTACAGGAGTCTTTTCAAGATTATATGGATAAGCGCCGTAGGTGCTCATCGCATCCACAATCAGTTTCACATCCCTTTTTTGACAAATCTTAGCAATGTCCTCCATCGGATTCATCATACCGGTGGAAGTCTCGTGATGGATCATAGCCAGATGAGTGAAGCCACCATGGGTAAGCTTTTTTTCTATATCACTAACATCAGGATACTCCCCAAAGCTACCGATGTTGGTAAATGGTATTCTATATTGCTCGCAAATCTTGGCCATTCTGATACTGTAAGCACCATTAGCCAAGATGAGCACTTTGTCACTAGGTCCGATGGCTGAGACTAGCGCAGCTTCCATTGCCCCTGTTCCAGATGCCACAAATAGTCCTACCTCATGGGTTTTCTTGCCATGTCCAATTTCCAGGATGCCATCGCATATTTGATGCATGACATCACCAAATGCTTCTTCCCTTGGACAAATATCTTCTACAAGTAAAGCCTCTTTGACTTTTTGAGAGGTCGTTCCTGGCCCCGGATTGAGTAGGATCGTTCTTTTAAGGTCTTTGCTATGCTGCATTTTCGGGGCAATTCTACTGCAGGTTTTGCATAAAGTCTTTTTTATTATCTACAGGCTTGATCGTGGGTCTGCCAAGGTCATCTCTCGATCCTATGGCAGTCTTGATTTCGAAGAGCACAGGTCCTTCAGTTGCCAAGAAAGTTGACATTTGTTGATCTATTTCCTCGCGATCGCTGGCTTGGAGGACTTTACGGTAACCGCAGCCTTCAGCAATTTTTCGAAAATCCAGATTGAAACCTACCGTTGGTTGTCCTCCTACAGATTCATGACTGCCATTGTTAATGATGATATGTCGATAATTACCGGGTGCCCGGTCTCCTGCAATGGCCATCGAGCCCATATGCATAATGACAGCGCCATCACCATCTAGACACAGGACATTGCGATCCGGCTTTTCGAGCGCAATTCCAAGTGCTATTTGTGAACTATGTCCCATACAACCAACAGTTAAGAAATCTCGATTATGGGGTTGGCCATTCTTCTCCCTGATTTCAAAAACCTCTCTGCTTGTCTTCCCAGTGGTAGACACGATGATGTCTTTTTCAGTCAAATGACCCAGAATGATCTCCAGTGCTTCTTCTCTCTTGAGGTCAAACGCTGCCGGCTTGCTAGCCAATGAGTATTTGTCAAATGTATTCTTCCTAACCAGAAGCACGTATGGTGCATTTTTCTCTCGCATGTAGGTAAAAGCCTCTGAGACCTGGTGTTCGGCTTGTTCCATATCAGGAGAAAGAATGCAATAAGGAATCTCTAGTACTTGTAGCAGGGCCTCATTGACCCTTCCTTGCTTGATATGTTGAGGTTCATCTTTTACTCCTGGTTCTCCCCTCCAACCCACCATGATTAACATGGGGATAGCGTATACCTCTGGGTCGATCAATGAAGTGATAGGATTGATTGTGTTACCAAACCCTGAATTTTGCATATACACAAATGGAATCTTGCCAGTCGCCAGGTAATGGCCAGAGGCCAGACCAATGGCCGCACCTTCATTCGCCGCTATAATGTCACTACCCGTATCAGCAATACATGCGCAGAAGTTTTTGAGAAGTGAGTCTGGAACTCCAGTAGTAAAAGATACCCCTTGTGCCTGAAGCACTTCATAAAATTGTCGGCAATCAAGCATGGACCGATTTTCTAGTTTGGAAGGATGGTTAAGATTTCTTTGATAGACATGCAGTATTGGTCTGCCTCCAGAGAACGTTTGTTTTCTAGAATTGATTCTGCTGTCTGCTTCATTGCTGGGAATGCACTTCTAAGCAGATGATTGGCATATATGACAATACTAAAACCAGCAGCTTTCAGTTCATCTTCAGTAAATTGATTGTAAGATGAAGGCACAGAGATCACCGGCACTTTGAATTCGAAATTCTGATAAGCCTTCATGAACTCCATAATCTCTTTGCCGTCCTTGTGTCGGCTGTGGATCATGATGCCATCAGCCCCTGCTTCGATATAGGCCTTGGCACGCGTCAGCGCATCTTCCATTCCTTTTTCTGCAATGAGGCTTTCTAATCGAGCAAAAATCATGAATTCGTCAGTGACCTGTGCCTTTTTACCTCTTGATATTTTCTCAGAAAACCCCTCGATTGTATCGAGTGTTTGCTCGACCTCGGTACCAAAGAGCGAATTTCTCTTGACCCCAGTTTTATCTTCGATGACAATGGCAGATACACCTAATCTCTCCAGGTTTTTGACCTGCATCTCAAAGTGCTCCGTAATCCCTCCGGTATCGCCATCCAATATGATTGGTTTGGTGGTAACGTCTAATATATCGTTGATAGTTTGAAAACGCGAAGTACGATCTACGTATTCAGTATCTGGCTTACCCTTAGCTGTAGAGTCAGTCAAGCTGCTGACCCACATGGCGTCAAACTCCCTGATCTCTCCTTCATCTTCATACTTGGTCTCCTCCACAATTAGCCCTGAGATCCCATTGTGTGCTTCGAGTACTCGCACGATAGACTTAGAGTCTAGCAATCTTCTTAGCATCCGTCTCCTTACATCTGGAGTAGTTCCTATTTCCTTCATCGCATGCCGCAGACCAGTCGACGAGATACCTGTCGTGTATTCAGGTTCGATTAGTTCTCCACCCCATTCTTCCAAAAGTTTAATCACTCTCTCGCGAACATGCTTTTGAGGTCCTCTCTTCCAATCATCTCCATGGACGACATAGTCAGGTTTTAGGCGTCTGAGGTTTTCCTCATAATCCAATTCATTTTGCGCAATTACCTCTTTGACACCTTTTAGGTTTTCCAGAATCTTTTTTCTTTCGTCGAACGACAAAAATGGCAATCGGCTAAACTTGGTTACGGCCTCATCAGACAAAAGACCGACGGTTACTTCGCCTAAATCTCGAGCTTTTTCAATGATATTGATGTGGCCATGGTGAATGAGATCTGTTCCCATTCCTACATATACTTTTTTCATCCTTTACTTTAAAATCCTATTGGAGTCCCTAAATTCGGGGCAAATTAAATTTTAAATACTTAAGCGTCATAACATTGGGGGAAAAAAGCATTAATACTGCCGTAATTTTAGCGGCGGGGCGGGGAACCAGACTTAGGCCCTATACTAATGAGATACCAAAGGGATTTGTGGAAGTTGGGGAGGAAACATTGATTGAGAGATCAACGAGACTCCTGAATGAACATGGTATTGATAACATTATCATTGGCACCGGTCACTTGCATGAGCAGTATGAGCAACTTGCGAAATCAAGAGGATGGAGCACTTTTTTCAATCAGCAATATGCTGTCACTGATAGTTTTGATACCCTTATCCAAGCTGCTGCATTGGTCAAAGACGACTTTTTACTGTTAGAATCTGACCTGCTATATGACCCTCAAGCTATTCAAGCCCTACTCGCAGACAATGCGCCTGACTGTATATTGACGAGCGGGTTTACCAAGTCTGGCGATGAAGTCTATGCGGAAACGAAGGACGGAAGGTTAGTAAACCTCTCTAAGAATAAGGATGACCTCAAGCAGATATCGGCCGAGCTGGTAGGGATTTGGAAAGTGTCTTTGAAATTATTTCAGGCACTATTGGATTTGAGTGAAGATGATGAGGCTTCCAAAGATGGCGGGTATGAGTTTATTCTTACTCGACTGAGTGCCAAGTTTCCAAT
>JAHCMJ010000342.1 GCA_019192485.1 Cyclobacteriaceae bacterium HetDA_MAG_MS6
AGTTGCCACACTTCGAAAAAGCCAATCAAAAGGAAGATGTGCAGGTATACCTGGTGAGCCTGGATTTCGTACAAGACCTCGATAGAGTCGAAAAATTCTCCTCTAAGAAGAAACTAAAATCAAAAATTTATCTTTTGAACGAAAAGGACTACGATAGCTACATGAGCAAAATAAGTGAGTCTTGGTCCGGTGCTATACCAGCCACATTAATGATCGATCAAGACGGTAATCGACATTTTTACGAGAAAGCGTTCGCTGAGAACGAATTGAACATGGAGATCGATAAACGCATGAATTAATATCAAATGAATGATACTATGAAAAAAACCTTTTTACTAGGTACCGGCCTCTTGGTCGTGGTAGCGGTGCTACTCAGCAGCTCAACAAGCAGCCTTTCAGAAGGCCTTGGAGTTGGTGACTACGCCTCTGACTTCAAACTCCCCAACGTAGATGGTAAGACCGTATCCCTGACAGACTTTGCAGATGCCAAAGGATTTATAGTGGTGTTCACCTGTAACACCTGTCCGTACGCGAAAATGTACGAAAAGCGTGTCATTGAGCTGGATAAAAAATACAGTTCAAAAGGTTTCCCAGTAGTAGCCATCAACCCTAATGATGTGAATCAGCAACCAGGAGATACTATGGATGAAATGGTCAAAAGAGCAAGAGAAAAAGGTTATACTTTCCCCTACCTGAGAGATGATAGTCAAAAGGTTGCTGGTAGCTACGGAGCTACAAAAACTCCACATGTGTATGTGCTCAGCAAAGAAAATGCTGAGAAATATAAGATAGAATATATCGGCGCTATCGACGATAGCCCCCGAGAGGCTGAGGACGTAACTGAAAGATATGTAGAAGATGCGGTCAATGCACTGTTGAAAGGAGAAAGTCCTACAATCACGACTAAGCGAGCCATTGGCTGCACGATCAAGTGGAAGGCCTCCTAAAGCTCAAATAAAGGATTTCGTAGTTCAACTGAAAGAGGATTTAGACAGTCCTCTTTTTTTATGCCTCCATCTTTGACATTTTACCCAAAAACTCGCTTGTATATAGGCTTGCGGTACGCAAATTGAAGCCATAAGAGAGGATAAAAGAGTACATCAGTTAGTTGAGACCCTGTATAATATTCAATTTTATCTCCAATAATACTTCCAGCCTTGGTAGCCTTTACATCATGCTGATGCCTCCATTCTTTAAGAAAAAATGGCAATTCAATTCCTCTATCCACAAACGACCATTGATTATCTCTCAGGCTATCACTGACTATCTTGCTAGACCATGTTTGACGAAAGAGAATGAAGTCAAGCTCCAAAGACACTATATCACCCGTTTTACTTCCATCAAAACGCTTCAAGTGGACCTTGGGAAAAGGCGGACTTAGTTTTTTGAAAAGCGACTCATCAAAGCCATTTATCACTCTTTCCAATGGGCTTTTGACTGTAGTTTTGATATGTAAGCGCATACCAAGAAAACTACAGAGAAAAAGAAAGTGTTTTTATAATATCAATAAGAAGGCCTATAGTCAACAAGCTTGAAGCTGTCCTTGAGAAGGTCACTAGAATTTTTACCTACAAAAACTTCAAACTCTCCGTCCTCAACTTCGAATGCCATGTTTTGATCCCAGTACTTCAAATCATCTATGGTTAATTGAAACATGACTTTTTTTGATTCGCCCGTTTTTATGAATACTCTATCAAAGCCTACAAGCTCCTTGATAGGACGCGATACGGTGGCTACTTTATCACGGAGGTAGAGTTGAATGATTTCGCTAGCGTCATAATTGCCCTTATTTGTAACGGTAACTGAAATATTTAAAGTATCCTCAAATGTGATCGACGATTTATCAATTTTCATATCACTGTACTCAAAGGTCGTATAGCTTAATCCATAGCCAAAGGGAAACAATGGCTCGTTGGGAGCGTCTGACCATTTATTGACACCCCAGCGCTTATCATCCGGACCTTGTCTTGGTCGGCTTGTGTTTAGCTTAGCATAATAAATAGGTGCTTGTCCGACACGATAGGGTAACGTCACTGTCAGCTTGGCACTTGGAACATTTCTGCCATAAACCAGATTAGCAATTGCCTCTCCGGCCATGGTGCCTGGTTGCCAACAATACATGATGGCATCCACTTTGTCTACTATGTCCGTTAAAACTTGTGCCCTACCTGCAAATACTAAGAGTATGATAGGTTTGCCTGTTCGACCTAGTCGGGTGATCAATTCCTCCTGATTACCAGGAAGCGTGATGTCTGTTCGGCTTGAGCATTCTCCAGAATCCCATCCCTGTTCGCCCAGAGGCAATATAAGAAGGTCGGAATTTTTAGCTAATTGTTCTGCTTCTTTCATAGTGGTATTGGTGCATTCACCCCAATGCTCGCAGCCCATTACATGTGTCAATGATTGATCAGGTCCTAGCAATTTTTCAAGTCCTTGATTGACCGTTATTATATCTTCGTGTCGTCCAAATGGTGACCAGTTACCCATTAGGTCTTTGCGGGCTCTACTATCCCCAAGGTTACCAATCAGTGCAATTCTTTTGTACTTAGTTTTAGAAATGGGTAAGAGTTGCTCCTTGTTTTTGAGTAATACGATGGATTTTGTCGCTATATCGAGCGCAGCTTTTCTATTATCTTCGGTGAAGATTTGCTCTTCAAAACGTTTTTGATTAAGATATCTGTAAGGGTCATCAAAAAGACCCAGTTTATACTTGTACCTCAGTACACGTCTCACTGACTCATTCACCTCCGCTTCTCTGATCTTTCCTTCCCTGACTAGCTCTGGAAGGTGAGCGCTGTACACTTGCCCCCACAGGTCAGTATCAGAGCCAGCAGTGAAGGCCCGGTAGGCCGCTTCTTTAAAATCCACCGCCACTCCATGCTGTACCAACTCATCAATAGAGTGTGCATCCGAAATGGTAAATCCGTCAAAAGCCCATTCAGTCTTGAGTATTTGATTTAAAATGAGAGGGTCTGAGGTAGCTGGTACCCCACCAATGGTGTTGAAAGAGTTCATGATGGAACCCATTCCTTCTTCCACGGCTGCTTTGAATGGAGGTAAGTGGATCTGTCTCAAATATCTCTCAGACATATCCACAACATTATATTCCATCCCGGCCTCTACAGCACCATAGCCCACATAATGTTTGGCACAAGCTATTACGGTATTAGGTTGACTCAGATCATTCCCCTGAAACCCACGAATTCTGGCCTTGGCAATCTGGCTCGTGAGGTATGGATCTTCACCTGCTGCTTCCATGGCTCTACCCCAGCGGGCATCTCGGGTGATATCAAATACCGGGGCAAATGTCAAACTTATGCCGGCTGCGCTAGTCTCAACCGCAGCAACCCTTTCGGCCTTTTCTATGGCTTGCATATCCCATGAACAAGCTTGTCCAAGAGGGATCGGGAAGATCGTTCTGTACCCATGTACAATATCCTGCGCATAAAATAACGGTATCCGTAATCTACTACTATCCACTGCAATTTTTTGGAGAGCAATTAATCCTGCAATGTCAGATCTTGGCGAGAGAGCTCCTACTAGTCCTTCTTTGATAATCCCCGGTAGATGCGCATTCTGCTTATAAATATCCGTACTATAATTCGCCTTTAAATGGTTGAGTTGTCCAACTTTTTCCTCCAATGTCATCAGCGATAAAAGGCTATCTACCTTTTGCTCTATGGCTAGTGTTTCTTTATCCCGATTGAGATCGGTGGAATCGCACGACAAAAATTGAATAGCAATAGCAAGGGCCATCACCCATCCTAAGGGTGTATCACTCATAATGTAATTTGTTAAAAGGACCTTAAAAATATAGCGATTTATTCATTTCAAAGTTCTTGAATTCACGGTGACACCTTGTTTCAAACATCTGCGGACAATCCGCAATTACATTACAGCCCCAGCCAACTATTACGTTCTAAGTAAACCAGCGGGTATTGGTTACTAACTGTAGATTATTTAGTAGCAGAAATGACCTAGAGCGTCTTGGCTTTTTCCCAGTATTCATCCATTTCAGCTAAGCTCATTTCGTGTAATGGCTTACCTATCTTTTTGGACTCTTGCTCCAGATACTGAAATCGCTTGATGAATTTTCTATTGGTTCGCTCTAAAGCCTCCTCAGCATTTATCTCCACAAAACGAGCATAGTTGATCAATGAGAAAAGTAAATCTCCAAATTCGTTTTGTGCCTTTTCGCTATCTACGACATCGCCTAAGGAAATATTAAACTCTTCCTTAAACTCTGTTAATTCCTCTTCTACCTTCTCCCATACTTGTTCCTTTTTTTCCCAGTCGAAACCTACTCCCCTAGCCTTTTCCTGTATCCGCATAGCTTTGACAAGTGCAGGCAATGATCTTGGAACACCCCCCAAGACCGATGTATTTCCCTTTTCTTTCAGCTTAATCTTCTCCCAATTCTCCTTGACGGCCTGCTCATCATCCACTTCTATATCACCATAAATATGAGGGTGACGGCGTATCAGTTTTTCGCATACTTCGTTTAGCACATCTGCGATATCAAAGTTTTGTTTCTCGTCTCCAATTCGAGCATAGAAAACCATATGCAACATTAAATCGCCTAACTCCTTTTTTACCTCTTCCAGATCGCCATTTAGAATAGCATCAGAAAGTTCGTAGGTCTCCTCAATGGTGAGATGCCTTAGGG
>JAHCMJ010000343.1 GCA_019192485.1 Cyclobacteriaceae bacterium HetDA_MAG_MS6
CTCAAAGATGGTCCCGTCTATGGCCCATCGATCGTCAGGTAGCATGAGCTCACCTCTGTCGGTCCATTGGCCCACTATCGGAATTTCATTATCATTTTCTAATACAAACATTCTATGGTTTTCATTATTACCGTCGTCAGCGGCATAATAGACATACCACTTGTCTTGTACCCTATGAATCTCCGGTGCCCAAATGTTTTGTGAGTTTGGACCAGTGGCTGGCGGTGTCCAGATCACTCTGGGCGAGGCAGCAGACAAGTCCGACATCTGAGTTGACCGGTACAGAGTTACGTTGTTACCTGTAGTAAAGGTGAGATAGTAAAACTCCTCGGTCTGAAACACCCATGGGTCAGGACCACTAGTGAAAATAGGGTTGAGGAAAAGGGAGTCCGCCGGTTGTGTAGTTTCTTCCCCCTCCTCATCCTTCTGCGGCGTATCTTCCGCACAAGCCACAAGCAATAGCCATAAGAGTCCGGCTAGATGTAAAGAAAATGTCTTAAGCATCTGAAAATTGAGTTTGATGTCGCGTAGAGAGCCATCTCTGACTTCTACGCTTGTTGAGATATCGCTACCAGTTCGGGTTTTGCCTTAGATTGGGGTTGGCGTCAACGTCTAGCTGCGGAATAGGCAACAACTCGTGCCTGCCCACTTCAAAATTGGCAAATGCAGGATCGTTTACCACTAAGTCCGGACCCAGGTCTCCCCAGCGAACGAGGTCGTTCCATCTGTGACCCTCGCCAGCTAACTCCAGTAGTCGCTCATGCTTGACCTGCTCAAGGAACTCAGCCTGGGACAATCCCGGACGAGTTATGGACAGAGCCTGAAGCCCAACCCTTTGCCGAACTCTATCCACATGCTGATACGCTGCCGGCGTACTCCCGGTGGCATTCAGACATTCAGCATACATGAGCAGCACATCGGCATAACGGATATATCGATAATTGTTGGGCGAGCGAAAACCCTCCTCATTTTTCCAGTGATCGTTGAGGAATTTTCTAATCCATACTCGATTACTATTTGGACTCGTACCGTATCGGGAGGCGAAAGTTTGGCCATAGACCATAGTACTTGTTGGGCCATTAATATCCGTAGAATCAAACAAAAAACTCGCAGCCACACGTGGATCACGATCACCTCCTACCGTAAGCTCATCAAACTCATAGATGATCCACCTTCGTGCTTCCGTATCAGAGAAGCCTATTCCTATAGGAGCAGTAAACTGTGCCATAGAGGAACCATAATTATGGTTTGGAGTGTCAGTATCCTGATCGGTAAACTCAGTCGGGTTTTCTTCAAATTGCCATTCGAAAACGGACTCGATGTTATTTTCCGACGAGATCAGAAAATTATCCCTGTAGTCCGTCGTCAGATCGTAGATACTCCCACCTGGACCATCTACCAGCCATTGTAATGAAGGCAATGCCTCGGCATACTCTCCAATCTGCATATGTGCCTTTGCTTTTAAGGCATGAGCCGCGCCCCTGGTAACCCTCCCCAGATCATTGGGGCTGCTATAAGTTTCCGGAAGCAAGTCAATTGCTAACTCAAGATCAGAGATAATCTGCTGGTAGACGTCTACCGGTAGACTATTAGGTGGGTAGTCTTGAGGTTGAGAGGTACTCAACATCAAAGGTACATTGCCGAATAGAGTAACGAGGTGGTAGTAGAACAACCCCCGTAGCATGTAGGCTTGACCTATTATTACATTTCGATCATTCTCATCCATGTCGATGTCAGGAACATTATCTAGCACTTGGTTGGCCCGATTGATTCCGACGTAGTTATCAAACCATACTCCTGCCACCGGATCGAAATTATAGTTGGGCTGAATAAATTTGTCTAAGGCATTATTCAACTCTGGCCAAGGGCTTCTGCTCTCTGCAATATCTGTCCGGGTAGAATACAGCATGGGCATCCACCTGGAAATAGAGCCTCTATGGAGCGTACTATACACGGCATTGATACCCTGCTGGGCATCCTGAGCGGATCTCCAAAAAAGACCCGCATTTGGCTCATTGGGATTTTCCACGTCCAGCTTGTCCTCGCAGCCAAATCCCAATCCTACGCTAATCAATAAAATGAATATTCTTTTCATGTTGGTATTGTATTTATTTCCGATCTGGCCGCCTCCCTGTCATCACTTTCTTTTGAGTAAATCTGCTTAGGATACTACTCCTCATGCGACCAGAAATTATTCTAAAACTGAAACTGAAGTCCTGCTGAGTAAACTCTACTTGCAGGCCAGTTGCCTGAATCAAATCCGCGATCCAGGATACCTGACCCCACTACATCTGGATCTAGTCCTGAGTACTTGGTCAGCGTAAGCAGATTTTGTCCACTGAGGTAAATGCGCGCATTCTTTATCCCCGCCTTTTCGATTGCCGGGTTTTGGAAATTGTATCCTATTTCCACGTTCCGAATTCTCAAATACGACCCGTCCTCGAGCCACCTTGTGCTATTTGCTGCATTTTGAGCTAGTGCTGCATCATTTAGGGCAACACCAATCCTGGGATCGTCGGTATTAGGATCCTCGGCTGTCCACGGTTTGACATCGCTCCGGAAGTTGGTATTTTGATAACCATCCAGTATCTGAAGCGTGCCATTGTAGATATGATTGCCAAAGACCCCCACCAGCTGTATGTTGAAAGTGAAGTTCTTATAGGAAGCGTTGAATTGACTTCCCGCCTGTAGTGTAGGCCATGGGGTCTTGCCGCTATAGTCTCGATCTGCTTCTGTGATCTGACCGTCGTCATTTACGTCCACAAACCGAATATCACCTGGCTGGGCTAGACTTTGGATAACAATGCCCTGGGAATTGGTGTGGTTTAACACCTCTTCCTCACTTTGGAAAATGCCATCGGTTTTGAGCAAGTACCATTCAGCTATTGGCTGACCTACTTTGGACCGAGTCAGCCCTGTCTGTAGGTAGTCAACACCTTCGCCCTGGTTTCCGACGCTTTCCACCGTATTTTTAATGGTAGTTACGTTGGCAGAGACATCCCAGGTAAAGGCTCCTTCCCTCTTCCGGTAAGAGGCAGCTATCTCAAGTCCCTCGTTGCGTAATGAGCCGGCATTTACAGAAGGATTCCCGCCTAAATTCCCAAGATATTGTGGTAGTGGCAATCTAAGAATAGCTCCATCCGACAGGGAATTGTAAAACTCAACACTGAACAATAGACGATCATCGAACATACCAGCCTCTAGCCCGATATTTTGAGTCGTCCGTGTTTCCCATTGCAAGCTGTTATTGGATATGGTCGCCTGATAAGCTCCGACGAATGCTGTCTGTCTTGTGGCTATTCCTGAAGGTCCGAAAACGGACCTAGGATTGCTATTTATCCTACCTATATAGTCCCACGATCCTACTCCGTCAGGACCTCCGGGGATCACACCTAATTGACCGTAAGAGGCTGTCAGCTTCAAATTAGAAACTAAAGGCACATTGAAAAAACTCTCCTCACTGAGCCGCCATCCTACTGCTACGGAGGGGAAATATCCAGTGCGGAAATTCTCCGAAAATCGCGAATTCTTGTCAATACGGCCTGTAAGCGTCAGCAGGTACTTATCATCGTAGATATAGTTGATCCGTCCCAAGTAGCCCAATATAAAATTGTCCTCAGGACGACCACCGTCAGCTACGGCTTGGTCTGACAGTGCGGAGCCGATAGTCGTTAGGTATCGATCTCCAAAAAATTGCAGGTCATTGCGTCTGGCATTGAGAAGATCGCGACGATTGGATTGCTGAGATACTCCAAACACAGCATTTAGAGAGTGGTTTCCAAAATGCTTATTGATGTTAATAGTATGCTCAAAAAGTTTGCTAAGATAGGTGGAACGCTCCTCCTGAACATAAGTGGGTTCCACTGCCGCGTTAAAGGACCACACGCCATCCTCTCTAAAGTATTTGAGGTGGTCAAAGCTGACCTCCAGGCCGGCGTTAAACTTATAACTGATCCAATCAGCCAGCTTCACATCCAGATAGGCATTTCCTACAGCTTTAGAAAAATTATTTTTTTGATGACTCAGGTTAAGTATTGCGACGGGGTTCCATGCGTAGGTAATTGCATTTACTGAACCTATACCCCATCCTTCGGGATTGGTTCCCGTAATATAATCTTCACTTCTCACCGGTATCACCGGCAATAGCTGAGGCATGTCATAAAAGGGGTTGCCTCGCTCGGGAGTAGTATTGATGGAGTGCGTCAGCACCAGATTTTCACCGAAAGTCACCCGGCCGATCTTACTTTCCGTATTGATCCTCAAGCTGTATCGCTCAAATGATCTCCCTTTGATGACTCCCTCATTCTCATAGAAGCTTCCAGATACCAGGTACGAAGAGTTTTTGCTACCCCCGGATATGTTGACGTTGTAGTCTTGCATAGTTCCCGTCTGGATCATTTCTTCTTGCCAGTCAGTGTCTACCGTAGGATCGAAGTCCACATCTGTCAAAGAAAGCGGAGTCAGTCCTGAATTCTGATACTGTGTGCGAGACAACGCTGCAAACTCCTCGGCGTTCATTATATCCCACCGCTTTGGCAACTGCTGGATACCTCGTTTCCCGGAAAAACCTACCTGCATCGGACCATCGGATCCTTTCTTCGTAGTGATGATAATCACACCGTTT
>JAHCMJ010000344.1 GCA_019192485.1 Cyclobacteriaceae bacterium HetDA_MAG_MS6
ATTAAGACGGAGATAGAGAACTCACCAATCATTTTGCAGACTATTGACACCAAGAGACTGGGTTTTGACTGGTCGATTTACACTCGTACGACGTTTTTAAAAATTGCTAAAAAAATTAATCAAGTCGTAACAGAGAAGGTGATCCACAACCCCGTTTTGGTCGAGGATTACCTTCTAATCGGAGAAAATGTACTTGAGAGTCTATTCCGTAAAGAGTCTTTTAACACTGTTGAGGACTTTATCTATTCACTAAAAAAAATGCCCAGCCATAGGACCCACAACTGGATCAGCGGCAAGACGCTACAATCCTATTGGACAGGCGAATCAGATGCGAAAGACAAGAAGCTCAATGTGCTCCTAACTTTTCTCGGGGTGGAGTATGATAGTTGGCAAGATTGGAAAATGGCCACTGTGCAAAGTCAACCACCTAGAGCCGTAGAGAACAAGACTACCAGAGTTTTAAAAAAGTACTATCTAGGTCGATATTTCAGGTATTATCAAAAAGCTAACGAGACGGATGCTGTCATCAAAGTACCTTTTGTTATTTACGAAGGTCAAAATGGAGAGGTAATTGCGGAGTCTAAAACAGTGGGGCATCAATACCGAAGTACTTCGTTGATGTTTGAAGATGGAGCATTGTATATCCAAATGAAAAACCTCGACTGGGATGAATATGCCTTTCATATTTACAATGTTGGCATAGCCACTTCACCAAAATTTTTAGTTGGCACATCCACCTCACTAAACAATAAAAAAGAAGCCATCGCTAAAAAGAATATCCTAGTTAAAGCAGACAATGAATTTGATTTTGGTGCTATAGGGGCACAGGAGATCAGCTACAACAGCAAAGTGCAACTCGGAGCTGTGGATCAAA
The DNA here is from genome assembly GCA_019192485.1 of Cyclobacteriaceae bacterium HetDA_MAG_MS6. Classification (GTDB taxonomy): domain Bacteria; phylum Bacteroidota; class Bacteroidia; order Cytophagales; family Cyclobacteriaceae; genus MS6. The sequence continues at coordinate 875 of JAHCMJ010000344.1, forward strand.
AAATTGTGGATTACTTCAAAGGCGCCAGTAATAATCTAATTCGCACGAAGCTTATACACCAGATAGAAGATCTGAACTAAGAACCTTTCACATCTCCTTGATCTGAACCCCGATTCCGGGGCCTGTAGGCAACTCAATGTTGTCCCCTACCAGTTTTGGCCCTATACCGACATCGTTAGAAATCAATAGAAATCCATCCATATCGACATAGTCCAAAAGAGATAAAAGCTGAGTCATAGCGGAAATACCAACAGAAGATTCTGTCATACACCCCAACATTATTTTCATACCGAGAGACTTAGATTTACTGATCATTCTCCTTGCCGGGGTAAACCCACCACACTTCATCAGTTTGATATTGATTCCGTGGAAATGTTGGTAGCATTTCGAAATATCTACTTCGATCTGGCAACTCTCGTCGGCTATTAATGGCAGTACAGATTTCTTGTATAAGACAGACATCCCTTCCCAATCTTCAGCAGGCAGTGGTTGCTCTATGAACTCTACGTTCAATTCCTTCAGCACATGGGCGTTCCTTAGCGTTTCGTCTACGGTCCAACCGCAATTCGCATCTACCCTAAAAATTGCATTTGTTACTTTGCGCAGCTCCGTTACAATCCTGATGTCCTCCTTAGTTCCAAGCTTGATCTTGTAGTTGGACCATGGAAACTCCAGTATCTTTTTGATCATATTCTCTACTGAGTCTATGCCTATGGTATAACTAGATTGTGGATGATTGCCTCCATTGAGTTTCCAGTATTCTCGGAGAGACTGTTTACTCCTTTTTGCTAGCAGGTCATGCACTGCCACATCAACCGCACAAAGTGCGAAGTAATTAGACCCCATAGATTGATGGAGTTGCTCCCAAAAAAAAGATGGATCCTCATAATCGTAGGATTCAATTATCTCACGATTTGACTCTAGTATTTCCTCAATACTCTCAATGGATTTTTGATAATAATTACTAGCTGTAGCCTCGCCGTATCCAGAATGAATGCCATTTCGGAGTTCTACGATGAGGGTTTTCTGCACATCACGAGAATCGTGCGCTATTTTAAATCTGTGTTTAAGCTTCAGTTCGTGCTTGTGCAGAACCATTTTCATATGCATCACTTTTACAGGTCGTAAAAATTACCTTCGTAACTAGAAATGGTTACCCAGTATTTGGAATTTTACAATTCTAAACCGGTCAAATTGTAAAAAAAAATGGTCAAAAAAAATTAATCTACAGCTTTTGTCAACTGATAATCAGATAGTTGACCTAGAAATATCTTAGGCAATTGTCATTGCATACAAGGCGAATTATTGATCTCACTTTTTTGAAAGATTGACTGGAAAAGAAATAGTTGATTCAATAGCAAACAAAAATCACAACGTGTAATACTTAATTTTGAAACCCCGGACCTGGGACAAAACGCCCTGGCATTTTGCCTGTATGCTCCCCTTGATCAATCACCTGCTTTCCATTGACGAAAACATGCACCATACCTTCAGCATATTGATGAGGAGCTTTGAAGGTAGCTTTATCTATTATTTTTGCAGGATCAAACAATACAATATCCGCAAAATAACCTTCCTCTAGCTTTCCGCGTGACTGAATAGAAAACTTCTGGGCTGGCAGAAGGGTCAACTTGTATATTGCCTCCTCCATAGGAATTACTTTTTCTTCCCTGACATACTTTCCGAGCAGGCGAGAAAAATTTCCATAGGTTCTGGGGTGTGTCATAGATTCCAGGTTTTCTCCCTCCGCTGCAATAGACCTGGCATCAGAGCAAAAACTCATATAAGGCAGCGTCATTTGTTTACGGACATTCTCTTCAGACATCAGAAAAAATGCGGAGGAAATGTTGCCATCATTTAAAAGACAAAGATCAAGTGCTGTCTCCGCGGGACTTGTACCTCTGTCCTGGGAGATTTCTGCCAGGTTCCATCCGGTATACTTTTTTAGTTCTTCCCGTTGAAATTCCAGAAGCAAGATATTCTCGGGCTTTCCGGCAGCGGATAGAAAGTTTTCCCAATCAGTAACGTCACTTTCCATTTCAGATATAGCCACAGCCCTGACCGAGTCATTACTCAACCTACTCATCCAATCTTCGTGCTTCCCCTCCCGTATCCAAGGAGGCATACACGCAGCAAGACCCGTTGACGCTCCTGTATAATTGTACATATTAGCAGTGATCTGTAAGCCCGATTGTCTTGCTGAATCAATTTTGGAAAAAAGCTGATCTAACTTGTGCCAATTGCGTTCTCCTGCAGCTTTCATATGGAATATCTCTGCTGGTACATTGGCCTCTGAAGCAATGCGGATAAGTTCGTCAGTTGCTTGAAGTAGCTTATCTCCTTCACTTCTCATGTGAGAAATATACATGCCGCCATAGTCACCAGCAGCTTGCGACAAAGCAATCAGTTCGTCAGTCGTCGCGAAAAAAGCCGGTGGGTAGATCAAAGAAGACCCCACTCCAAGAGCGCCCTCTTTCATGGCTTGTCTTACAAGCTCCTGCATTTGCTTGAGTTCATCAGGAGTCGGTTGCTGATCTCGTCCTTCAAACAAATACCATCTAACTGTAGTAGCTCCTACGAAGGAAGCAAAATTGGTAGAGGTACCTTGCTTTTCAAGACGGCGCATATACTCTCCGAAGGTATAGATTTTGCTTTTTTCAGAATGAGCAGGATTATACGGCCCCATGGATGCGCCTTCTCCCAAAACCTCCAAAGTAACACCTTGCTTAATATCGCTCATCGACCTGCCGTCTTTGAGTAAAGACCAACCTGCCCAACTCAAACCATTGATAAATCCAGGAGCTACAACCAGACCACTTGCATCTAAAACATGCTTTGCCTTTTTCTTTTCAATCGTACCGACATCCTTGATTTTGTCTTTTTTGACGCCAATATCACCAACATAAGCTTGTTCGCCACTGCCATCGTATATAGTTCCATTACTTATGATCAGATCATATGGAGCACATGAAACTAGCCATACCAATAGAAACAAAAACAGAAGAGGCTTTGGATAGTCTAATTTCATAACGATTCTGGTTTTAACACTTTTCCAGGTCGCCCATCTATAAACTTGCCATTCAATCGCTTGACCTGACCATTGATAATGATGGTCTCAAAACCCTCTGCCAGTTGCAATGGGTCCGGGTAAGTAGCTTTGTCTTTGATATTGATCGGATCAAAAATCAACAGGTCAGCTTTTGCACCAACAACAATTTGCCCCCTGTCTGGTAGCCCCAATATCTGAGCTGGATAGGATGTCACTTTCCGAATGGCCTCTTGCAATGTCAGCACCTTATCTTCCAACACAAAACGTCGTATTAGCTTAGCAAATGATCCATGCCCCCTAGGATGATGACCAGTAGGACTTCCATCTGAACATAATGCTATGAGTGGATCTTTAGTCAGAGTAGCTTGCAAGCTATCATCCATTACGAAGTAGGCTCCTGCCGCATTTAACCCAATCCGGTCAATCAGCACTTTTTCGAATGGCTGGTTAAACTCCTTTTCTAATTGCGCTAGAGTTTTCCCCTTGTAAGGTTCCGTACCCAGCAGCGTCGCTTCTGGGCCATTTCTAGAGTTTACTTTTTGGATCAGATACTTTTCCAATTCGGCTCTTCGAGTATTGACTGCTAGCTTGAATTGATCAGGAATTTTGGCCCAATCAGGATACAAAATAGAAATACTCGTGTAGCTCGCATTGTAGGGATATACATCAGCAGTTATACTTATTC
>JAHCMJ010000345.1 GCA_019192485.1 Cyclobacteriaceae bacterium HetDA_MAG_MS6
AAAAAAGCAAAAACGTCAACTGTATCTTGATTATCAGGATCCTTTCCTAAAGTCCTTGAGCGCTAAACCTATTAAGCGTCAAGTTACGGCTCCAATATTGATACCACCAAAGCCTATTATCAATCCTCCAAATGTTGTCTACCACGGTTTTATTACCAAGAAAGATAACTCACGAAAGTTAGCGCTGTTGACTCATAATGGAAAAAGAGTAATTCTCGCAGAGGGGGATTACTTTGGCGATAATCTGTTAAAACTAGTAGCTACTGACTCCATCCAAGTGGTGAATAACAGAGGTACCTTTGCTTTTACTAAGAATAGGTAATATATTGAGCTTCAAAGAAATGAGCTCTTCAGAAATAATAGTGAAATAATGAATTTTCACTATTGCCTATCTGAGACATGTTCATTTCCTTTACCGAAAGTTATAACAAACTTTTCAACCAGCGACGCTTACTTAGCGGTGAGCAATCGAAGGAGGACTGGACTTCCTGGTGCTCCTTCTTTTTTATAAAAGGTCTAACTTCGAGGCTTGTGATATCAATGCACTTGTCGACTTTACACCCATTTTTTTGAGCATTTTTTGCCGGTGATTATTTACTGTTTTGTCACTTATGTAAAGGTGTTTTGCAATGTCCTTACTGGTCTGTCCCTGAGCTAGTAATTCAAGCACCTCCAGCTCACGTTTAGAAAACCTTACTTTTCGAAAAGGATATTTAGTAGTAAAAACCAAATCGTTTCGATCACCTTGTTCTTTGAAAACCGACAAAGTGATTCCCGAAATATCTCTACTTGAAGTAATATCTGTAATTGACCCAAAGCTGATCATTGGATTGAGGTCGTTATCCACTTGGAGTACCCGAAATTGGAAAAGAACCTGTGAGAGATTCCCGTCTTTCCTTAGTAGTCTTCCGTACAGTTGATAAGATAAGTTGAGTATATCTTCGTGATATAGCTTTCGTATTTCTCGAAGCTTTAGGAAAATATACTGATTGTAAATTGGCAGATCTTCGGGATGAAAGAAGTATAGAAAAGGGTCCGGGAAGTTAATGAATTCGGCGCGAGAATAGCCGGTAAGGCCCTCAATGCCCGGGCTTAGATAATCTAACTTTAAAGTGGCGTAATTGAACAAAGCATGTACGGTAGGTCCGGCAAATTGGAGTTGATCTAGGAGTTGATATTTCTGTATGAGAGGGCCGACGTAGTCATTAGTTGTTTTGGATTTAGGCAATAGCGCCCTTTTAAACAACTCGTCGTCTGAGTGTTTTTGCATAGCTTGTTTGGTTGAAAACGCTACAATATTAATGGGTTATTCAAACAGGCCTAACTATAATATTGGATTTTAAACAACAGGTATTAACGAACTCACAGCATGTACCAGGCTTGTTGTGCAATTAGTCTTCACTTTGATGAAATCAAGAGCGTATCTTTGACTCACCATTCAACATAAGTTTTGAATCAGATGACGGTAATATGATAAGCAGAAAGTGTATTTTGCTATGGGTTTTTTCTGCACTTTTTACCTTCAAATTGTTTGCCCAAACTTTTAAAGGCAGGGTTGTTGATGGAGAAACTCGCAAACCAATTGTTGGGGCCGTTATTCAGTTCCCTGATTCATCAATCATCACTACCAATTCTAGTGGGGAGTTTGTCTCTCCTTCAAAAGAAGTTACCATTTCTCATGTGGGCTTCAATACTGTGGTGTATCAATTAGATGTGGACCGTGAGTCAACGATAGTATTGCGAGTCAATCCATTTGTACTACAGGGTATAACAGTACAAAGTGCCGTCAAATCTGAAGAGTATCAACGATATCCCGGTGGGTTAGGATTATTATCTACCGATGTTTTGAAAACTTCTGACAACTCTATTATTACCGAGGCGCTAAACAGTATTCCGGGAGCTTACATGCATTCTGGAGCTTACAATATCAATCGAGTTACGATTCGAGGTATTGGTTCAAGAACACCTTTTTCAACCAATAAGATCCGAGCCTATTTTGGGGATATTCCATTGACTGATGGGGGAGGAGAGACAGCTATCGAGGATTTGGATATGGCAGGACTAGGAGAGGTCGTTGTTTTTAAGGGCCCAAACTCTAGTCTATATGGCTCAGGGCTTGGTGGGGTCATCCAAATGAAGCCTCGACACATAGAGCTGGGCCGTAATGCCATATTTGGCGAGCTGACAAGAGGTTCGTATGGCCTATTGAGAGGAAATGTAGGGTGGCAGCATCATGGAGAAAAGAGTAAACTCATCGGTGGATACTTTCACCAGTCATCTGACGGATATCGTGATAACAATAAATTTGAAAGAGATGCCATTCAAATAGCCGGAAGCTTCTATGGAAAGAAGAGCATATTGAGAGGGATAGCATATTACGTCAGTCAATTCGCCGGTATACCCAGCTCCATCAATGAGGAAGATTTTCGCAATGACCCGACCAAGGCTGCCTTTACTTGGAATGCCGCTCAAGGTTTTGAGGAATACGAAAAGCTACTGTTAGGGCTTACCTATGAAAAAGTACTGAAACCTGGATTTTCATGGCGAACGAGTATTTACGGTAATCATAGAGATGCATATGAACCAAGACCATTTAACATTTTGTCTGAATCTACAACAGGTGTTGGTGTAAGGTCTATTGTCGAAGGGGAATTAGCAGGTAGAGGTTTTGTCATTGGTGGGATAGAAGTGTTTGGTGATCGATATGATAGAAGAACTTTTGTAAATCGGTATCAGGACTTCCCAGGAGAAGGTAGTGTCAAGGGCAACTTGACATCCAGTTTTAGGGAGCATAGAAAATTCTATACGCTTTTTGCCGAGATAGAATACCCTCTCAATGAAAAACTGAAATTAGTTATGGGAACCAGCTTGAATCAGACGTTTTATGACTTGGATGACAAGTTCAATACGGATAGTTTGGACCAATCTGGAGTTTATACATTTGATGGGGTTTTCTCACCTCGACTGGCCTTTACTTATGACTTCAATAAGTGGCATTCGGTATTCTTGTCAGGAAGTCGAGGCTTTTCTCCTCCAACGCTGGAGGAGACACTTACACCTGGAGGGGCCATCAATCCTTATATAAAGCCGGAGACAGGGTGGAGCTTTGAAGCAGGGTTAAAAGGAAGCACAGCGGATTCACGGATAGCATACGATGTTTCCTTGTATACCATGCATATTCGTAATCTATTAGTGTCTCGCCGGTTGGCCGATGATCAGTATGTGGGAGTGAATGCGGGTAGTACGCTGCACCAGGGTCTTGAGATTAACTTGAAGTCCAGGTTGGTAAATAGTCGCAATTTCACATTAGATCTGCGAAATATGTCGGCCTTCAACCGTTTCGAGTTTCGAGAGTTTGTTGAGGAGCTCGACGGGAATGTAAATGACTTCTCGGGTCAGCAGTTGACTGGCGTACCTCAAACCTCGAACGTAACCAGATTTGATTTGAAATGGAAGAGGGTTTTCTATGCGCAAGCGGAGTGGCGATTTACAGGAAAAATGCCCATCACCGACTCAAATGAGATCTTTGCGGATAGTTACCAAATTGTGAACGCTATGATTGGACTCCTGCCATCGATTACCAAGAAGATAAGTGTAGATATTAGTTACCGAGTGGCCAATTTATTCGATAGGCAGTATGCCAGTATGTTGGCGATTAATGCATCTTCTTTCGGTGGGAATGCGCCCAGGTACTACTATCCTGGACTGCCAACCAATCATCAGATAAGCCTGAAGCTGAAAGTAGATTGGCCTAAGATTGAGTTCGAGAGGTAGTTGTTAAACTACCTCTACCTTTAATACCTTTCCATGATCAGGAGTAAAGTTGATCACACTCTGCGAAAGACCTTTTGATATATGATCGTAAACCCTCCTGGGGTCAGTATGAAAGTCTTCAGTAAACGTTTTCAAGTCTACCATTTTGGGGCAGATATACTCCACGGTCACTTTTAATGATACTTGTTTCATGATAGTGTCAGTAAGAAAAAGACATTGCCGTAATAGGTATTCGGCAATGTCATAAAATGATTTTAGGCAAGGGCATGTAAGGCTACTCTGTTTCCTTCGCAATCCTCAAAATGAGCAATAAAGCCATCCTCTCCAATGGGGGTTTTTGGTAATAGCGTTTTGCCACCTACTGTTGCAATTTTGCTTAGGGTATTGTCAATGTTTGGGACATGGAAGTAAACCAAACTACCATCGTGTGAAGGTTTGTATCCTTCGCTTTTCATGAGTGTACCTGTTGTGCCAGTTCCTGTTTTATCCGAGGGGAACCAACCCATTTCCCAGTTTCCCATTTGATTGATTGATATCTCAATGTCCAATATGGCTTCATAGAAAGATTTGGCCTTTTCCATATCATTTACAGGAATTTCGAACCAGTTTACGGGATTCATATTTAGAATGATTTATAGTTAAAAAAATAGGAAATACTATTGCATAGAGTGAAGGGCTACGCGATTGCCTTCTGTGTCCATGATATGTGCTACAAAGCCATTTTCTCCGATTGCAGTCTTAGGCATGAGTACCTGACCCCCTGCTTTTTCTACGCGGTTTAGAGGTGTGGAAAGGTCATCACCACCATTGAGAT
>JAHCMJ010000346.1 GCA_019192485.1 Cyclobacteriaceae bacterium HetDA_MAG_MS6
GGAAGTTTGCCTAAGTGAGCTACTTTAGCAGATACGAATAACATGGCGGAAGCGTTTTTGCACGCTGCTACACAGGCTCCGCACCCAATACAGGTAGCGGCATCCATAGCCTCGGAGGCTATATCCTTAGGGATTGGTATTTCATTTGCATCAGGTGTGCCTCCCGTATTTACTGAGACGTAACCACCCTTCTGGATGATGCGATCGAAAGCAGAACGATCTACTACCAAATCCTTCACCACCGGAAATGCTTTTGCGCGCCACGGTTCTATGGTGATGGTATCTCCATCACTGAAACTGCGCATGTGCAGCTGGCAAGTTGTGGTTTGCTGTGGGCCATGAGGATGACCATTGATAAAGAGGCTACACATTCCACATATGCCCTCTCTACAGTCGTGGTCAAAATGAATGGGCTCTTCTCCTTTTTCCTCCAACTCCATATTGAGTTGATCCAACATCTCGAGGAAGGACGAATCTTGCGATACGTCCGCGACTTCATAAGTTTTGAGGCTTCCTTTGTCATCGGCATTTTTTTGCCGCCATATTTTCAAAGTTAATTTCATCCGTCCAGATTATTTATAACTACGTTGAGTCAGTTTTACATTGTCAAATACAAGCTCTTCTTTGTGTAGCTTGTGAGTTTTGCCTTCACCGGCATACTGCCATGCGGATACAAACGCAAATTTGTCATCGTCTCTTTTAGCTTCTCCTTCTTGTGTTTGATGCTCCTCACGGAAGTGCCCTCCGCATGATTCGTCTCTGGTGAGTGCGTCTTCTATCATGAGTGCGCCTAGTTCAATGAAGTCAGCTACCCTACATGCTTTCTCCAATGTCATGTTGAGTTCAGAATCTGTACCTACTAATTTCAAGTCTTTCCAAAATTCCTCCTTGATCTCTTGCACCAAGCCCTTGGCCTTTTTCAGACCTTCTGCATTTCGCGCCATGCCGCAGTAGTCCCACATGACCTTTCCAAGCTTCTTGTGGAAGTAATCCACAGGCTTCGTGCCGTTAATGCCAAGTAGTTTTTGAATATTCTCCTTGATGCCTTTTTCCGCTTCCTGAAATGCTTCGTGGTCAGTAGAAACTTTGTCATATGGCATAGAAGCAAGATAGTCGCCTATTGTATATGGAATAACAAAGTACCCATCAGCTAGTCCCTGCATGAGTGCACTAGCTCCCAATCTGTTGGCCCCATGATCTGAGAAGTTCGCCTCTCCCAAAGCATAAAGACCAGGTATAGTGGTCATCAGGTTATAATCTACCCACAATCCGCCCATGGTATAGTGTACTGCAGGGTAGATTTTCATAGGCATTTCATATGGATTATCTCCTGTGATCTTCTCATAGATGTCAAACAGGTTTCCATATTTCGCCTCGATAACATCCTTGCCATCTCTTTTGATCGCATCAGCAAAGTCAAGGTAAACCGCAAGGCCTGTAGGACCTACTCCTCGACCGTCATCGCATACGTCTTTGGCATTTCTGGAAGCTACATCGCGCGGTACGAGGTTTCCAAATGCAGGGTATCGAGTCTCGAGATAGTAGTCTCGATCCTCTTCCGCCATATCCGTTGCTTTGATTTGTCCTTTTTGAATTTTTTCCGCATCCTCCTTTTTCTTAGGGACCCAAACTCTTCCGTCATTTCTCAGAGACTCAGACATCAGAGTGAGTTTAGACTGGTGCTCACCCGATACCGGAATACAGGTGGGATGGATTTGAGTAAAGCATGGGTTAGCGAAAAGAGCTCCTTTCTTGTGTGCTCTCCAAGCGGCTGTCGCATTGGATCCCATGGCATTGGTAGAGAGATAAAATACATTGCCATACCCACCTGTGCATAGCAGGACTGCATGGGCTGAATGTGATTCTATCTGGCCAGTAATCAGGTTCCTGGTCACAATCCCTCTGGCCTTGCCATCGACCATCACCAGGTCCAGCATCTCTGTCCTGGGGAAAAGCTGTACTTTGCCATTTGCTACCTGTCGGCTTAGCGCTGAGTAGGCACCTAGCAATAGCTGTTGGCCTGTTTGTCCTTTGGCATAAAAAGTTCTGGAGACCTGAGCACCACCAAATGATCTGTTATCCAATAGGCCGCCATACTCCCTGGCAAAAGGAGCTCCTTGAGCAACACATTGGTCGATGATATTTACGCTGACTTCAGCTAGGCGGTGAACATTAGATTCTCTGGATCGGTAATCGCCTCCTTTGACGGTATCATAGAAAAGTCGGAAAACACTATCCCCATCATTTTGATAATTTTTTGCTGCATTGATACCTCCTTGAGCTGCTATGCTATGAGCTCGTCGTGGGCTGTCCTGGAAACAAAAAGCTTTGACATTGTAGCCAAGCTCTGCTAGAGATGCGGCAGCAGAAGCGCCGGCTAGTCCCGTTCCTACGACAATAACATCGTACTTGCGCTTGTTAGCAGGGTTGACCAGCTTGATTCCGAATTTGTGCCTCGTCCACTTTTCACCAATCGGGCCATCCGGGGTCTTAGAATCTAAGGATATGCTCATGTCTTTGATTATTTCTGCAGATAAATGTAAATAGGAATAATAGCAAAGGCTGCTGGGATGACAACAGAATATATTGCACCCAATGCCTTGATAAAAGGCGTATATTTTTTATGATTCAAGCCCAAGGTCTGGAATGCGCTCTGAAAACCGTGCCAAAGGTGAAAACCAATGACAAGCATGGCGACTACATAGATGAGAACTTCTATTGGGTTACTGAAAACTTGAAATACTAATGAAGCCATGTCAGCTAAATCCGTTCCTGGCATATTTTCCAGCAGGTGAGGTGTAAAATATTTGTACCGGAAAAAATTATACAGGTGCAGGATGAAGAATATTAATATAATGATCCCAAAAGGTCCCATTAATTTGGATGTCCAAGAGTCGCTTTTGGATTTGTTGGCTACGTAACCAACCGGTCGGGCTTTGGCATTGGCCCTGATCAACATAATACCATCGACTATGTGAAATAGAAAACCTCCAAACAAGATTACTTCAGCAAGTCTTATAAAAGTGGAATATTTCATAAAATGCGCGTATTCATTGAAAGCTAACCCTCCGTCAGATTTGAGCAGAAGTAAGTTGCCAATGAGATGAGATACCAAGAAGACAATCAGGAAGAGCCCTGTGAGAGACATAATTAGCTTACGTCCAATCGTGCTTGATAAAGTTTTCGTCAACCAACCCATAGTGTTTTTTAAGATAAGGTGAATTGTTTCGTTCCAAAGGTAAGCCCTGCTGGTTATCTAAACAATTCGACTCTTTTATTTTGATAAATTCTAAATCAGGACGAGGTTTTAAGTTCGTACCCTATGTGTTTCTATGGTAACTTTTCGTTTGACCTCAATTGTTTTGAACCAACAACTTTTTGCGAAATCAACCGATCCTTACCAGTTAGGGGGGAGTGAAGTTCGAAATGTTTTTAACTTGTCAAATACGCTATTTTTCGTGGCAATAGAGAAGAAGGATCGAATTTCAAGTTTAATTTAGTGTTTGAGAGATATGATGAGGAATCACTTTGCACATAAGCAGATGGTATCTGAACCAAAAACCTCGAAATTTGGTCTAATCATTACCAATGGGTCTTTTTCAATTTTTTGAATTTCCAGACGTTCTAATGAGGAATGTCAGATGCTTGATTTCAAGGGACATGTTAAATGTTATGAGGAAGATACTGGTGCTAACCATACTGCTTGCCACGGCTCAAAGTGCCATGGCCACTCACATTCGAGCAGGAGAGATCATAGCGAGGCGTATTGATAACCTACAGCTTACCTATGAGTTTACCATGATCGCTTACATTGATACCGAGTCAGGAATCCCCTTTGGTGGTGGTACCTTCAATTTTGGCGATGGAGAATCCATTACACGAAATTTCAATGTTACACCACCACAGGTAGTAGGCAACAATCTGGCCCGAGTTACTTTTACTTTGGTTCATACTTATCAAGCTCCAAATAGCTATTTAGTGAGCTACGAAGAGGATTTTAGGAATGCTGGGATATCTAACATGGACAATTCCGTTAATACTCCTTTTTATACACAAACGAGGATTGTTATTGATCCCTTTTTTGGAGTCAATAATACTCCTGTGCTGACAGTGCCACCCATTGATGAAGGGCTGATCAGTGTTAGTTTTTTGCATAACCCCGGAGCATTTGATCCGGATGGAGATAGTCTGGCTTACTATTTTACAACTCCTCAACAAGCCAGGGACCTTGATGTCTTCAATTACAGAGAATTGATTGCCCCGGAGTTCTATACTAACTTTGCAGCTGGCAGTGAACAAGGATCGCCACCAAGTCTTTCCCTTGACCCGGCAAATGGCAATTTGACTTGGGATGCACCCGGAGATATTTTGCCGCTGTCCGGTAGTGACTGCCCGGAAGGTGTGGATAACTGCGCAGAATACAATGTGGCCTTTGTAGTGGAAGAATGGAGGCAAGTAGGAGAGGATTGGTTTCGGTTGGGCTTTGTCACACGCGACATGCAGATCATCATTACCGATGGAGACAATGAGCGACCAGAG
>JAHCMJ010000347.1 GCA_019192485.1 Cyclobacteriaceae bacterium HetDA_MAG_MS6
TATCAGGTATTAGCAGAACAGACCGTAACGCACAGTACAGGATTTCATCGATATACCTTCCCAGGTGATTCCGGCCATATCCTGATAGACGCCGGCCAATTTCTCATGACAGGTACAACATACGGTCATGGACCCTTCGGTGAAGCACAGCAGCTAGTAGGCTCCGAGATCAACATTTTATCTGACACGGAAATCTCCGGATATGTGAGAGTAAGAGGTGGCTGGAATTACGGTGATGCATACACTGTTTTCTTCCATGCACAATTCGACCAACAAGCTGATGCTTTTGGCACTTGGAAATCTGGGCAAAAACATGAAGGAAACCGAATAGAAAACGATACCGGTAAGAAAACAGGCGCCTATTTTTCTTTTAAGGATCTCACGGAACAACAAGTACAGGTCAAAGTAGGTATCTCCTTTGTCAGCTCACTCAAGGCCAAGGCCAACATGGAGCAAGAAATTCCACACTGGGATTTTGAAAAAACAAGGTCTAACGCATTGAAGACCTGGGAAAATGCCCTCAGCAAAATCCATATTTCGGGTAATGATACATTAAAAACCATGTTCTACACCGCGCTTTACCATTCCATGTTAATGCCCGTAAACCGCACTGGTGAAAATCCACTATGGCATTCAGATCAACCTTATTATGATGACTATTACGCGATATGGGATACTTTTCGAACCACCAGTCCCCTACTACTCTTAATTATGCCGGATCAACACAGAGATATGCTCAATGCTTTGTTAGACATTTACCAACATGATGGGTATATGCCTGATGCCCGTAGTGGCAATAGTAATGGACGTACGCAAGGTGGCAGCAATTGCGATATCCTTTTTGCTGAAGCATACCTAAAGGGTTTAGAAGGAATAAACTATCAAACTGCTCTGGAATCCATGCTTAAAAATGCGGAAGTGCCTCCTGGAGGAAATGAGCAACAAGAAGGACGAGGTGGACTCGCCGACTACAATAAGCTTGGGTACGTATCTATCAATTTTGAACGCTCGGGTTCACGCACTATGGAATATGCCAATTGCGATTTTGCTACCGCTACCCTGGCAAAGGGGTTGGGAGAAAATGAAAAGGCAGACGCCTACTTCCAGAAAGCATCCAACTGGAAAAATCTTTGGCGAGCTGACTATGAAGACAGAGGAGTAAAAGGATTCATCTATCCGAAGCAGGCAGACGGCAACTGGATCCCTCCTTATGATTTCATGGAATATGGCTACTGGCCTGTTAAATTTTATGAAGGTCGATCATGGAATTACTCCTTTTACGTCCCTCATGATGTCAAGGCACTGATAGATATATGTGGGGGTCGGCAAAAGTTTATTGATCGCTTAGACACCTTTTTTTCAGAAGGGCTTTATGATGTGGGCAATGAGCCCGATTTCCTAACCCCAACCTGGTATACATATGCAGGCGAATACCCAAAGGCAGCCAACAAGGTCAGACATATTTTGAAAAGCAACTTTAGCACCGCCAGAGACGGTCTTCCAGGAAATGATGATTCCGGAGCCATGTCCAGCTGGTTTATCTTTCACGCCATGGGTTTTTACCCGGTAGCCGGTCAAGATATTTACTTGGTGTCAAGTCCTCTTGTATCAAGGGCGGTACTGGACATCGGCAATCAGAAAACTCTGGAAATCGAAGTGAGGAAAGGTTCTGAAAAAAACCATTACATAAAATCTATGACCATCGATGGCAAGCCTTGGGAGAAAGCATGGTTTGAACATTTTGATATCGCTGATGGAGCTAAAATAGTGTTTACCATGAGTGCGAAACCAACAGATTGGGGGAAAAATGATGTGCCACCATCCATGTCTAATACCTATGAATAAAGATATGTCGCGGCAGCCTATCTATCTCCTGGTCTTCCTAGTCTTGGCATTGATCAAGTGTTCGTCAGCAGAGGAAACCGCACAGCGACCAAACGTCCTATTCATACTAACAGATGATCAGGCTTATTGGGGTATCGGTTATTCTGGAAATGAGCAACTTTCTACTCCCACCATTGATCGGCTAGCGTCGGAAGGTGCAAGGTTTACGAATTTCTTCGTCCCCACACCCGTATGTAGTCCTGCTAGAGCAAGTTTGATGACTAGCAAATATGGTTCGGAAGTAGGCATCACCGACTGGATCAATCACCATTGGGATGGTACTTTGCGAGGTCCGGAACCAGACTTGGGACTAGATCCCCAATATGTCACATGGGCAGAGTTATTGCAACTATCCGGTTATCAAACAGCATTGATTGGTAAATGGCACTTAGGGATTAATCAAGAATACCATCCAACCAATCAGGGGTTTGATTACTTCATGGGCTTTCTTAAAGGAGGCGTGCAGGTGGAAAATCCTACGCTAGAGGTAAATGGACGGGACAGCATAATCACAGGCCTAACCACAGACATTCTCACGGAAGAGGCACTAAGTTATCTCCGATCGGTTGAAAGAGATAAACCTTTCCTGCTTTCACTAAACTATCGGGCTCCACATGCGCCATGGTGGCCTCTGAGGGCTGAAGACTACGACCAATACAAAGACTTAAATGTAAAATTCCCTCACCCGGATTATCCTAATCTCGATGAGGCTGAGGTAACGAGACGTACCAGAGAATACTATGGAGCCATTGCCAGCCTTGACCGGAGTCTGCAACAAATACTTAACACCCTGGAATCCGAAAACCTTGATCAAAATACCATCGTCATTTTCACATCAGATCATGGTTATAATATTGGACACAATGGCATTTGGCATAAAGGTAATGGTCATTGGATTTTGACCAAAAACCCACCTCCTTCGGAAAACATTCCTTCAGGACAACGACCGAATATGTTTGATAACTCCCTCAGAGTACCAACCCTCGTCAAATGGCCTGGCGTAACTACTCCTGGTACGGAAATCACAAACACTGCAACAATACTTGACTGGTATCCCACCTTACTTGATATAACCGGGTGCGATCTTCCCGATAGCCTAAGCCTGCGAGGTCGGAATCTGACTCCTCTTCTGAAAGGCGAACCACCTGCGCAATGGAATCAAAACCTGTACGCGGAGTATTCAACTCATCACCAATCCAGAACTCATATGCGGGTTTTCCGCACCCCAAGATGGAAGCTGATCCTGGACTTTCTTAACCCAGATCGGCACGAGCTTTTCGACCTCAAAAATGATCCTGAGGAAACCAATAACGTGTATCATCAAGCTGAAAACCACGAAATCGTGCAAGTGCTACATGGAAACATCATTGAAAAAATGACAGAAATAAAAGACCCTCTTCTCAATTACGTCAATACTGACCTGGCCAGATAACCAACCTAGTACTTATCTAACATGAATATAAAAACACCTGCTCCTCACCTTCAGATACAAAGTAGGAAACATGTGGTGCGTTCCATAATGATCTGCTTGCAGATGCTTTTGGCTATCACCACCTGGAGTCAAAGGTCAGAGATCCCCTTAAATACTGATTGGCAATACATGCCTGGATATACGAAGCGGCCAGCATTTGTGAGACCAGTGACATTACCTCACACTTGGAACGTTGCTGAAGCTGATGCCGGAGTGAAAAACTATTACCGTGGTGAAGGAAGTTATGAACGATAGTTATTCATTTCAAAAGCAAATGAGCAAAAAAGACTCTTCCTCAAATTCGAAGGTGTAGCATCAGTTGCTTGGGTATTTGTCAACGGCCAGTTTGTTGGGGAGCATCGAGGAGGTTATACCACATTTACATTTGAAATCACAGATTTCGTCGAATTTGGAGAAGAAAACACCCTTCTTGTCAAAGTTTCAAACGCATTTGAAATTGATGTTTTGCCTCTGGGTGGAGATTTTACTAAATACGGAGGAATCTATCGACCTGTCAGTCTATTAGTTACTGAAAAGGTCTGCATCTCGCCATTGGACTACGCTTCATCCGGAGTATATATAACCCCGACTACCGTAAGTGAAAAAATGGCTATTGTGGATATCGCAACTAAAGTATCCAATGAAGCAATAGGAAATGAAAAAGTGAAAATGGTAATCAATGCTTTCGACCAACAAGGTGTGCTCATTACTTCATCAGAGAAATCCGAGGCCGTTAAAGCTGGAAAAACTCACTCTTTCACCCAAAGAATCCATATTGACTCACCACACTTATGGCAAGGGCGAGTAGACCCTTATTTGTATCGAGTAGAAGTCGGTTTGTTCATCAACGGAAAGTTGGCAGATAAAATCACCCAACCCCTGGGGCTTAGATATTTTCATGTAGACCCTGAAGAAGGTTTCTTTCTCAATGGTAAATACCTTGACCTATTCGGTGTCAATCGGCATCAGGATCGAGCAGGTAAGGGTTCTGCCCTTTCTCCAGCTGATCATAAAGAAGACATGGATCTCATCTATGAGATCGGCGCTAACATGATGCGGCTTTCCCACTACCCTCATGCGCAGGAGGTCTATGACTATGCTGATTCTACAGGACTCATCCTATGGTCTGAGATCCCTTTTGTGGGGCAGGGAGGTTATAGAAACAAGGGTTATTACCCTATG
>JAHCMJ010000348.1 GCA_019192485.1 Cyclobacteriaceae bacterium HetDA_MAG_MS6
TCCAATGGGAAGAAGCAAGGAAAATGCAATTCCGCAAACTTGAGATTTTCCAGGTCATGATTTCCGCTCCTAACCTTCCGGAAGTTTTTAAGAACTAGCTATAAAGTCAGAGAATTCAATATCGCCCATGCCCGCTTCCCGACCAGTGCAGAAGAGCATACAAAGATTGTAGAAGTGCACAAAAGAGTGTCCTGTTTTTCTTGTTTGCTACCATTACGGGGGTGCTCATTCATTGGAGAAACTTGCTGACAAAAATGTACGCATTTGTCAAAGCGGGCAAATGGAAAATAATCTGGACAAATGCCCACACCGTCCTTGGAGTTATTGGGCTACCCTTCCAAGTTATGTATGCCGTTACTGGTGCATTCTTTTGTTTACTTACACTGATACTGCTTCCCAGCGTCTTTCTGCTCTATGATGGAGATACAGATAAGTTATTCGCGAAAGTCCAGCCACAGCAGGCAATATCTGTTGATAAAAATGCTCCCGACACCCAACACCTTAGCATAAATGAGCTTTACCAACAAGTTAGATCATCCTATCCTAACCACGATATTTTACGCGTTCAACTTAGAAACTACGGCAAAACGGATGCTGTTGCCACCTGGCAATTAGATGATCAGGTAGCCATTAACTCTATTGGCGTTTTAACCATGAAAATGAGCGATGGGAAAATACTGGATGAGTACAGTGTTTATCCATCTGACAAACCTTATAGCAACACTGTTACAGATTTTATTTTCAAGTTACACTTCGCTAATTTTGGAGGGCTCTTCATAAAGATTCTCTATTTTTTATTGTCAATGATTACCTGCTTTATGATCATCAGTGGTGTTTTGACCTGGAGGACGGCAAGGGATAATAAACAATATAGCTACAGCCAAAAGCTGTTTCATCACAGAGTCACGAAAGCTTATTTGGCAATCTGCCTGAGTATGTTCCCTGCTTTTGCGATCCTTTTCATCACTAACAAGGTAATATCTCTTGAAATGGAAAGCCGAGTGAGCCTAGTCAATACCATTTTCTTTGTGAGCTGGCTCGGCTTAACCACCTTAGGGCTTTTCTGGGATAGTTATGCTAAACAAAACCGCAATTATCTGATATATGGTGGAGTGCTTTCTTTACTCATTCCTATTGTAAATGGAGTTTCCACAGGTGATTGGTTTTGGAGTACCTGGCAGTCTTACTCATGGGTGGCTTCCATTGATATCTTCTGGTTAGTGGCTGGGCTTACTTCTTTATACCTCTCCATATTCATTCTAAAGATAAAACCCGGAACTAATAAGCCAGAGCCTCTTAAGAAAGTTATTGAAGTGAAGGAGCAGGTAAACGAAACTTTATCAAAGTTCTAATTTTCGTTCTGTACGAATATGGTTGCTAAGAGATCGTGATCGTGTAACTGAAACAATGCGCCGAATAGGAAATGACAAAAACTAAAACTTGATTTTTTGTAGCTTGTTTATCTTTCAGGCATACTATCATATACCGTCTATGGAGTTGAGCGCAGACTTTCTCGTTAGTTTATTTGATGTTTTAGGTTTTGTCCAGGGTGCTTTAATTGGTTTGATTTTCTTGTTTAGCAGTAAAAAGAATAAAGCACTCCCCTATTTGGGTATATTTCTACTGGCTTATAGTATCGAATTATTACTACCTGTCCTGGAAGAACAGGCACCTCCTGAATGGCAGAACATCCTGCTTTTTGCTCCATTACGTTTCTATTGGTTGTTTATGCCTGCCATGTATTTGTATGCCAAATCAATCACAGGTAATCTAACGCTGCCAAAGGAATACATTCATTTTCTCCCTGGCGCGTTGGAGTTTGTGATATTCCTGATTTTATTTCTTATGCCTGTATCTATCAAGCTAAATTGGTTAGATAGAGACTTAGTCAACGTTATTGATCTTATTCACCTCTTGATCTCAACCCTTTTAGTAGGTGGGTACTGCCTGGCAACTATCCGGTACATCAAAAGATACAGAAAGGAGCTTGTTCAGTTTCACTCCAGCATTCAGGACAAAACTTTAAACTGGGTTTTATGGATCATTAGCTACGTCCTTTTCACCGTAATCAGCCCCTTGATTATAGAGATCATCGACCCTGCTGACGCTAGTTTCCCCCTAATTTCCATTTTGAATGTAGCCTTTATCTTCTGGGTGGCTTTAAGTGGTTTTAAGCAGCTTTATATACCTGTAGGTAACACCTCAGTTGCTCTTGAGCAACCTGTAAAAGCAAAAGTTTATGAACACGACTTTAGTATACTAAAGGAGTTTATGGAAGTGTCAATGCCTTATACCAATGATCAGCTTAACTTGAAAGAATTAGCACAACAATTAGGCTGGCCACAACGAAAGCTTTCTGAGGTTATCAATGTTCAATCGGGTCAAAACTTCAATCAGTTCATCAACAGTTATCGAGTGGAGAAAGCAAAGCTTATGCTGAAAGATCAAACAAAAAAGCACCTGAGCATTCTTGGCATTGCCTACGAAGCTGGTTTTAGCTCAAAATCAAGTTTCAATACCACATTTAAAGCCGTAACAGGCTACACTCCTTCTGCTTTCAAGAAGGCTCCAGTACAAACTTCCGAAAGCGTATAAGACCGTAAAAAACTTGATTTGGGAGGTTCAAAATCGTGATTTTGAACCTTTTTAGCCGAATCCTGAACCTCTCCGACCTGATTCGGGACGCATAGAAACGCCCTTTTATACACATTTACAGTATTGTTAATCCATTTTGGTTTTGATGATCGAGACACGTACGTCGCTCAGTTCAATGAATAGATACTATTACGTTTTCCAGCAGTACCTGCCCAATCATCTTGCCTTTTTATCACCACAAAAGTTCAACTTAAATTATGAACAAATTAACTCAAAATGCTATGCTACTTTTTACGCTTATCACACTTCTGTCGTGCAACAAAAAAGACCATGAAATTCAGGTTGATTCGGAGTATCAACTAACCACTATTCCAAGCATTATCGAAGATCAGTTTATCGGGAAAGGGCAAGAAACGCAAGATACTGTAATTGTATATGCAGAAGGTGGCCCAGAACCTTACGCACTCGCTACAGACATTGAAGTCCCGCAGTTTGATAATTACTATAGAGTTTATGTAAAACAAGCACAGTATTTGAATGAAAATATCGCTGAAACTGAGATCACCTTCGAACAGGCTATTTTAGAAGATCAGGTGAGTACAGATATTTATCAAAATGTACTTGAGCATTTTGTCAATCAAGGCAAAGTGGTGATAGCTATGTCTCATTCCTTTGGCTCCTTCATACTCACTAACGTATTAGCTACTAAACCGAATATTGCTCATAAATATGTAATCATGGCTGGCAGGTTAGATATCCAGGATGTCATTTGGGAAGGGTTCCGTGACGGAACCCAGTATTCTTTCCCGAATAATGATGGTACTACCATCATCCCAGACGGGGGCTCGATATTAACTGGCGGAGAACTATCTTATTCGAGACTGGCAGCAGGGCTCGGAAAAAACAGATACACGGAACTATTGGCAGATAAGGACCTCTCTAACCTCTATTTCATTGGAGGGGAATACGATGAGGCCGTTGGCCGCCTAACAGAAGAAGAAGTACAGTTTCTATATAGCAAAGATGCTCAACCCATTAAAATCATTGAAGGCGACCATAGTTCAATGTTCCACCCTGACGGCTTGGAATTTATTCTGAGTGAGATCATTCGTCAATAGGACCCTAGTGTTTGTGAACGGCTTGAATTGTTCATAAACAGATTCAATTCGCGTGCCCAATAAGGCATAATCTATACGACTACTGAAGAGAAGGCCCACTGTAAGCAACTAGCCAGCCTACAGTGGTCCTTTGAATACATCGATTGGGCGGGAAGGATGAACTGCGGTTTTCTCAGAGCAGATTGGCAATACCAATGCTGAAGACCCGCATCACAGCATCATGCCACGGAGCAAAAACGACACCTTATTCAACACCATACACATTGTTGTATGCCGTTTTTATTTTATTCTTTTCGTTTTTAGCGTTGTCCTGAAAGCGCTGCCGCAACCGCACGAAGGAGGATTGCCATGTGCCTGAACTTCTGTTGGCTTAGTCTTCATTTCCATTAATCGTTTCCATAATTTCTCTAAAACTGTTTAAGCCAGATTCTAGATTGTCAATGATCTCATTGGCTAAAATATCAGGATCAGGAAGGTTATCTAGGTCTGTCAAACTTTTGTCTTTGATCCAGAAAATATCAAGACTTGTTTTATCTCTCGCAATAATTTCCTCATAGGTATATTTCCTCCATCTACCATCCTCATTCTCTTCACTCCATGTTTCCTTTCGCTTATTCAGATTTTCCGGATTGTAAAGTTTGATGAAATCCTCCAAATGTTGCATGGTCATCACCTTTTTCTTAGGCGTATGATGAATATTAGTCCTATAATCATAGAACCAAACCTCTTTAGTCCAAGCTTCTTTGCTTGCAGGTTTATTGTTGAAAAACAACACATTCGCTTTTACACCAGGTGCGTAAATAAT
>JAHCMJ010000349.1 GCA_019192485.1 Cyclobacteriaceae bacterium HetDA_MAG_MS6
ACCTTATGATATGGCTTTGGCGACAGCAGACTTTTTTGCCCTAGACAAAAACCTGATTGAGGAAGTGGATGGAAGCATTTTTACTCAATTGGCTAAAAGGCCCGCTAAAACAGGGTTGTCACTTGAAAAATCCCGAAGAGTGCTATCTTATGATCCTCATAGCTTCGATGAGGGGCTTTCCGTTTTAGCTTCTCAACTGGATTGATTCAGTTAATCTGACACCTTCGTGCAAACGTTTCCTTTGCAAATCACGTAAAAATTCCCCTTCATGGGCATAAAAAACCTATTCATCGAATATGAATTGGTGGGAGGGCAGGCATTTTCTATGTTTGAATTCCAAAACTAAAAAAACTTAGCGGTCATGTGGAACCTAACTAAAGCCTCTTTATCGGGCCTCTGCGTTATTGGCATATTATCAATAGCTTCAGCCCAGCAGCAACAAAACATTTCTGAAGATGACGTCTCGATGGAAATCCTGAAATGGTTTTATGATGACTATCCGAACGGAGAAGCGCAGTGGAGCAAGATCATATCGAAAGATGGCGATCAATATCAAGCATCTATAAAATTTAACGGTGAGGTTACCGAAGTCCGATATACTACAACCGGCCTTCAAGTAAGAGAGACCAAATATTTGGACAAACAACTACCGATGGCACTTAAATCCTTGCTAGACCGGCAGTTTGATAAATACAAAGTGAGCACTTTTGCTCAAGTTACCGAGCCAGAAAACCAATTTCATGAGCTTGTGATCAAAGTTCAGTCAGAGTTTCACACGCTAAGATTTGATCAAGATCTAAGCCCAATCCCTGATAGCAACGGGGGCATAGCCGTAGGTAACTAATACAAAGCCATGAAGATTCAAGTATTAATAGTCTTATTTATTTGCTTCATCTTCGGGAACGTTCCCGAAGTTTCCGCTCAGAAGGAGAACAAGGTAGAGGAAGACGCTGTCGGCATGCAAGTACTCAAAACTCACTATGAAAAGTATCCGCTGGCACTTACCACTTGGTCGAGAGTAGTAAACTTGAAAAATCAAGAATTATACAAGGCCAAGCTGAAGGTCAATGACAGCAAAATGGAAATATTTTACAGGAGCAATGGCAAAATCCAGGTAGAATTAGCCGATCAAGGAAACAATATCCCTGGTGATTTACTGGCCCAAATAGATGCTGAAATGAATAAATACAAAGTGCGGTCTTTTACCAAAGCCACGTACTTTGATAAGAATAAGGTAGAGTACCTGCTGAAGATACAGTTGAGATCAGAAGTACTCACTAAAACCTATGACAAAGACTTTAATCCTTTACCGGACAGGGATTTGAATATGGCCTTGGGTTATTGACCCGAAGTCTCCGGATATTTAGACATACTCATTTGCGTTGTAATCCATAGAGAGAAGCAATGCCTATCTTAAGAATCAGTTTTAACAGTGGTACTCAATCGACTGAAAGTCAGGTAATTCTAGTTATGTACTAGAAATACCCCGTCCAAAGTCAAAAAGTGTTGGTTTACATAACCTCATTGTAATTTTTTCTTTTTTTAGTATAAATTATTATAGTATTTACAAAAGCTGATCAACCATGCGGAACTTTATTAAGAATTTTTCAATGATTGCGGCATTCCTAATAGGAATGACCAGCACAGCAATAGCCCAGACAGAGTCTTCAGTTTTAGAGGACGAACTATCCATCCATATTTTAAAGTGGCATTACGAAAAGTATCCTTTGTCCACCTCTACCTGGACCAAGTTTATCGACGAGGATGGAAAGCTTAGGTTCCAAGCCAAAGTGCTGCTTGAAAAAGAGAAATACATCGCCACTTACAATACCAGGGGTAACATCATTCTTGAAGAACAACTTTTCGGTAAGGACGTACCTGTCTCGATATCTTACTTCCTGGACGATAACTTCGACAAGTATCGAATAGGATCTTTTTCCAGAGTCACCAAGTTTTTAGAGCAAAGAGTAGAATACGTTTTGGACCTAAAACTGAAGACTGGAGATTTGACACTAAAGTTTGACGAGGACATGAATCCACTACCGGATACAACAAGTCAAATGGCTATAGGCAATTGATATTCAATCAGCAACTTCTACAACCAATTCTATTTCAACAGCTATATTACGGGGAAGAGAGCTCATCCCGACCGCAGCTCGGGCGTGCTTTCCTCTTTCCCCAAATACTTCCACCATTAAATCTGAGAAACCATTGACAACTTCTGGGTGATCTGTGAAATCGGGTGTGGCATTGACCATACCTGTCACTTTAACCACTCTAGCCACCTTGTTTAGGTCACCCAGGGTTTTCTTTAAAACAGATAGCTGCGCTATTCCTACAATCCTTGCCGCTTCATATCCTTCTTGGACAGTCAAATCTTGCCCAAGTTTTCCTGTTATTCTTGATCCATCATGACGTGTGGGGCCCTTACCCGCCAAAAAAATCAGTTTGCCGCTTTGTGCTGCATGTACATAATTGGCTACCGGCGTGCCTACCTCGGCCAAAACAATACCTTTCTTCTCTAGCCGCTCCTCTACGTCGTAGTCATAGTATGGCTCTTGTTGAGATTGGACCTTGGTCTGACAACTAGCCGTAAGCAGTAAAAGGATGATTGGGATAATTCTCATGGCTAATTCTTACGCCTTTTGATAAGCCCCTTTAGCGCACTTTTAGCTTTTTCTTTCGCCTTTTCCACTTCCTTGTTTGCTTGTTTCTCAACCTCTTTCTTCTTCTCTGTCACTACGCTTTTGACAGAATCCTGAACCACTTTCTTTTCTTCTGAGATCCTTTTGGTAACGGCTTCTTTTTGAGATTTGACTACAGCTTTAGTAGCGGAACCAGCTGCGCCTTTGGAGGTACTGGAGCTCAGCAACTTTACTTTGGGTTCGTCATAGTTGCCAGTTACTCCTAGATTGATATCGATCTTGGTGTCGGTTTTCTTACTACCCCCTATTGAAGAAATTAGCGATGAAACAGCCTGGCCCACCAAGCCAGTGGATACTTCGCGCATCGTGAATATATAGTCCAGATCTCCGGCAATTCCATTACTCCCAGAAATGGTCGTAGTGTAGCCAGCTAATGTCACATCAAATGGCTTAACAAATACGCGCCCGTCGCGGACCTCGGTTTGCATGATAACATCTTTCAAAGTGACTTTCCCATCTTGATTATCTAGACTGGTCAATGAAGAAACAGCCGAAAGCAGTTTAACATCGGCAAGTGAGGCTTGCGCGACCTCGACCAAACCAGACCCTTTCATATTATCATAATTGGGCATCATATCCTCCAGCAATGATCCTCCTATCTGGAAATCTGTAGAAAACTTTCCATTCATTCGCTCCGCTACAGGGACCATCTGCTTGATTGAAGTAAAAGACTGGAATGCCTGTGGAATAGACAAGTCTTTGATCTTGAAGTCAAAATCATAAGTAGGCTCTTCGGGTAGCGTCTCATAGGCACCATTCATTTCAAAATACCCATCCAAAAGATCAAAGTTGACTCTCTGCATCCGAAGTGCTCCATCCTTGATGATCACCTTGCCTGCAAACTCATTCAAGGTCAGGTTGTCGTAGATAATCTTGTCAATAGAAGATGCCAGCACGAAGTCAACATTGGCAGGAATCCGAACTACTTCCAGTGCTGCTGTGTCCGCTTCCTCAGCAACTACTGCCGTTGTGTCCTCTTCGGCCATCCACTCATTGAGATCCACAATAGAGGACTTGAAGGCGAAGTTGCCTTGAAGAGGCTCATCTTTTCCCAGGGCAAACTGTAAATAATTCTTGATGTCCCCTGAGAGATTGAGGTCCGTCCTACCTGCATGACCGCTGAATTGTGACAGGGAAATCACAGAGGGATTGAGGCTAGCACTAGCTGATGTGATTCCAAAACCTTGAGGAAGGTCCACACTTTGATACTCAAAACCTTCAATGGATAAATCCCCCTGTGTAGGTAGTTTGTCATATCTTTCTGCTTCCAGATCAGACATTCTGCCGGAAGTTTGGAGTCCAGCTGCGATTTTACCCTCCAATTCCATCCCTTCCAAAGGAATGATTTTCGTCAACTTTTCCAGGTCCAGATTGCCCTCCATTTTAAAATCCCAATAATAATCTTCCAGGTCTTTGAAAAACAATGAGGCATTAACTTCTTCACCATCCACAAGCATGGAAAAGTGATCAATTGAAAACGACGTCTCCTTGAGATCGGCAGACGGATAATCAAAGGATGTTCCCAATGAAAGCTTTTCTATAGGAACTGGATATTCCAAATATTTAATGGCTCCATTCTCAATCCCAAACTCCCCTGCTATCGCCGGCATACTTTGGTCATTGTATGTGCCTTTTACAGATCCACTAAAACTAATGTCGGCAGAAGCAGAGACACCATCCAGATACTCTTGATATACCCCAGGGATCAGCGACAGGATGTCAGCAAGGTCTATCTCT